>JBKJRK010000254.1:0-3275 GCA_046593135.1 Tepidisphaeraceae bacterium
GGGAAAATGTCCGCCCGTGGCCGCGCGATACCAGTCGTACTCCGCGAGGTCGCTAACGGCGTCGGGCGCGAGGCTTGCGAACAGCGAATCGAGATTGTCCGGCCACCCGCGCCACGCCGTCGCGAGCGTCAGGACCGATCGCTCCAATTCTTTCAGACCGTGCGAAGGCGAGTAAACCAGCTTGCTGTCGTTGACGTGAAGTTTCTTGCCGCCCTTCAGCCGGTTGCGGCTGACGTATTTTCGCAGTCGGGCCCACAGGCACGGAAGTTCACCCGTTGCGTCGGCTTCGCCCACCTCGAACGCCGCACACCCGACCACGAGTGGGCCTAGCAGCGGCCCGTACCCCGCTTCGTCAATTCCTGCCACGATCATCGTGCTTGGGATTATACGGACGAGCCGCCCAAACGCGTGCCCTGCCGACCCTGCGCGTCATTCAATCCCCAAAAACAAGCGAAAGAAAAAACCCCGCTTCCCTCTCGGGAAAGCGGGGTTTCAGCGAGGGCGACGGGGCTCGAACCCGCAACCACCGGATCGACAGTCCGGTACTCTAACCAATTGAGCTACGCCCCCAAGCCATTCGCCAGGGAGAAACATTTTGTACGCTTTTCGCGTGAAGTCAAGGCGCGGGGAACGATCTGTATTCGAGACAGGGCGATTGCTCGGACGATGACATCCGATCCCCACTCCCGTAAAATAGGGGCATCAATGACTCGCCAATTTCGTGCATTCGGTTGGTTGATTTTGAGTATGTGCCTGGCGGGCTGCGGCGGCGGGGCGCGGCAGTGGGACGGGCCGGCGAATCCGGCGCGCGTGCGGAGTGAGTCGTGGGCGTACGGGGAGCGCGCAGGACAAAAGCTGCGGACGAATCACTACGTTCTGCTCACGACGATTGATGACGAGGAAGTTACCAACGCCTTGGGACAAGTGATGGAAGGGGCTTTCGCTCAATACCGCCGGGTTGCGCCGACGGCCGTGTCGGGCAGCGCTCCGATGGAGTGTTATCTGTTTCAGTACCGTAAGGAGTGGGCGAGATTTACGGAAAAGCATACCGGCTCCGACGCCCCGATTTACCTCCAGATCAAGCAAGGCGGCTATACCGTCGGAGACCGTTACGTCGCATTTTACATCGGCGACATTCAAACCTACTCCGTCGCCGCCCACGAAGGTTGGCATCAGTACGTCGCCCGTCACTTTAAACACCGGCCGCCGCCTTTTCTGGAAGAAGGGCTGGCGTGTTTGTTTGAGCAGGTGCTGTGGGAGGGAAAGCTGCCGCGGTGGGACTTGGCGTCCAACGCGAAACGGATCGTCGGGCTGCGCAACGCCGCGGAGTCGAAAACGCTATTGCCGTTGCGGCAGCTAATCTCGATGCACGCGGGGCAAGTGGTCGAAAAGACGACGTTTCAGGTCGAGACGTTCTACGCCCAAAGCTGGGCGTTCGCACGATTTCTGTGGGATGCCGAAGACGGCCGGTACCGACCCGCGCTCCAACAGTTACTGGCCGACGCGGTGACGGGAACGCTGTACGCCGACGGTATTGCCCGAATCGCCGGCAGCACCGAATGGGACCCAACTTCGGCCGGGCCGATCTTGGAGCGGTATTTGGAAATGTCGCTGCCCGAGATTGATCGAGCGTACCGAGCCTACATCCGCAAGATTACCGCCGGGGCGGGCGAGCGGGGGATGGGACCGTTGTAGAACCTTTTGGCGGTTGTTTGAATTCTGTCATGCAGCGCCGGACGTACTATTTCAGCGGACACGTCCAGGGCGTCGGCTTTCGCTACACCGCCCGACACGCCGCGGCGGGGCGGCACGTGACCGGCTACGTCCGCAACCTTGCCGACGGACGCGTCGAACTCGTTGTCGAAGGCCCCGACGGCGAAATGGACGCCGTTTTCGGATCGATCCAATCGCAGCTCGGTACAAACATTAAGAAAACGACATGCGACACCAGCCCGGCGACCGGTGAGTTCGGACATTTTTCCATCCGGTATTAAGCGAGAGCCCCATCAACCCGGTCAGACACCAAAGCGTGTCCGCAAGAAGCTGCCGCGTGTTGCCCTGTGGCTTAAGGCCATTACAATCCCCACCACTCATGTACCGCGCTTTTGTCATCCTCCGTCACACGTTCTTTGAAGCCGTCGTCCAGCCGATCTTTTCGCTGCTGCTCGGGCTGGGCGCGGCGATTCTGATCATTTTTGCGTGGCTGCCGTTTTTTACGCTCGGCGAGGACACCGTGATGTTCAAGGCCGTTGGCCTGGACATCATCCTATTGCTGGTGCTGATCTCGACGCTGTTCGCGACGAGCAAGTCCATTTACGAAGAGATCGAAGACCGCACGATGCTCACGTTGATGAGCAAGCCGGTGCAGAAATGGGAAGTATTGGTCGGCAAATACCTCGGCATTATCCTGTCGGCGTTGCTCGGGGTGTTGATCCTGGGTGTGCTGTTCCTGGTCTGCACCTGGCTGCGGATTCCGGAGGATTACCAGATGCGGGCCGGCAGCATCGAGCCGCGTGAAATGAAGCGGCTGACGGACATGCGTCTGCTTCACATGATGGGCCTGCTGCCCAGCCTGCTGTTGGTGTGGTTCCAGGTGAGCGTGCTGGCGGCGATCGGGGTGGCGCTGTCGACGCGATTCTCGCTGGTGGTCAATCTGCCTGCCGTCATCCTGCTCTACATTGCCGGCAACCTGGCCCGTTTTTTACCAACGGTGCGAAATCCGAATACGGGCGACGTAAACCCGCTCGTCGCGGTGTTGTGGGCGGTTAGCCAGACGCTGCCGTTTTTGCAGATGTTCGACTTGCGCGAGCACACGGTGTACGGACAGATCCGCGTGCCCGGTACACAATATTTCGAGACGGGCACGATCGCGCTGTCGGCGGTGTGGGGCTTTGTCGGCATCGCCGCTCTTTACGCCATCGCGTTCAGCACCTTCGCGTTAGCCGCCGGGATGATTTCGTTTTCGCGCCGTGAATTGGGCGGCGCGGAAGGCTGATGCCGCAGGGGCGAACGTTGTGTCGCGCGCATGTACGCGACTCGAGCGATGGGTTGAACACGAGATTCCGGCCTACTTCATGTCTATGCTTTTTCCCGTCGCCGCACTTTTGTAAATCGCGTCGATTATTTGCATGAGGATGACGCCTTGCTCGGCGCCGACGGCGGGTTTCACCCGGCCGAGAAGGCATTCGCGCAGGTGGCGCATCAAGGCTGCGTGACGCGTGAGCTTGGGAAGCTTCAGGATCGTCTCTTTCGCGTCGCCGAAAACGGCGACGCGA
>JBKJRK010000271.1:0-6849 GCA_046593135.1 Tepidisphaeraceae bacterium
GTGCTCTTCACGTGGCCGCGCAACGCGATCGTGCCGTTGACGTTGCTCACTTTGATGGCGGCGCCGGGGAACATCTTGTCGAGCTGCGCCTGGAGCGCTTCGAGGTCGCTGACGACCGTCACGTCTACGTTCTGCGACAACCCGGCCACGTCCCACACAATCAGTTGCGTGTTGCCCGGCTTCTTGGCCGTCAGCAAAACCTCGTAGTCGTTGACGCGGTTGACGTCTGCAATCTCGGGGTTGGCGATGTTGATCGTTTTGTACGGTAGCTTCGTCGTAACGATCTGGCTCTTGTTCACCATCAATACCATCCGGCCTTCGTCGTTCAGGCCTTCGGCAATGACGTCGGTGGCGCGAGTCGTCGTGCTTTCGGCACGGGCCGACGGTTGCGTGGCGGGGGCGGCGGGGGATTCCTGGGCCCGCGCGGCGCCCGTCCCGACCAGCAGTAGCGCCCCGATGGAGGCCCGTGCGACGATCAGGCAGGCGGGGTGGATTCGGGTCAGGCTCATAGGATCCTCGTTCAGGGTTCGACGTTGGCGGTTTCTGAAGTTGCCTTGCTTGCGCGTCTCGTAGCTGGCGGCCGTTGTTACTTGGTCGCCGGCGACGGGTCAGTGTTGGTCAGAAAATACTCCGGAGGCGCCGGGGGCAGGTCGACCTGCACTGCTTCTTCCTTCGTGGCTCGAATGAACTTGACCGTCCGCGTCTTGGACGCCACCCCCGGCATGGTCGTCGCCTGGTTCTGTCCATCGGCGAACGGGTCAGCCGCGAGCTTCGTCGGCTCTTTTTCGATCAGAGTCGGCTTCGCATTCGTCTCGCCGCGCAGGTCTGCCATGCTCGTGCCTTCGCTGTTGACGGGCTCGGCGTCATTGGCGTTGCGGAGAACAAGCCACGGCCTGCCACCCACGGCGGCGAGCTGAACCACTTCGGCCTGTTCGGGGGTGACCAAAAGCGTGACGTTTGTCGGGATCGGGATCGCAGGAGATCCGGGCGGCGCGTCGGCCGCCGCGGACGCGTTGGCTTGGGCGGCGGCGGAGGAAGTCTGTCGGCCCACCGCCCGGATTTCAACGTTCTGCACGATCGTGCGCGAGATGTTGGTCGAATCTGTTTCACTGCGGACGACCGCGACAATGTCGACCTTGCATCCGGGGACAAGCAACCCGCCCAGGCCGCTGAACTCGTCGACCTGCATGGTGACGGCGCGGAGGCCGAGGGGGATGAGCGCCTGGACGCCGGCGGCCGTGCCGACGGGCGCGAGCAAGCCGTCGAGAACCACCTGGCCCTTGACGATCCGGGTCACCGCGACCCGGTCCGCCACGTCCGCCGGCCCGCTGAACGAGCCGGCTGGCACCGTGTCGGCGGCGGCCTTGCCGGTGGCGAGGTCGGCGGGGGTAATCTTTTGACCGGGCTCGATGTCTCGGGCGGCGGTGACCGTCGCAACCACCTTCCCGTCATCGGCCGGGCCGGAGTTACGCGAAATCGAGTTGCTCACCAGCTTGGCGGCGGCCAGTCCCATGACGACGGCGAGCAACAGCGGTATCCAGGTCTTGACCTTCATAGCTTCTCCATTCCCGACGTTGGGCTATGCCGTGAATGTCGGCGGGAACGGTAAGGCGCTTTACAACGACTGTGCACGGGAATCAGTCAAATTGGATCGGGCGGCCTTACCCGCCCACACGCGAAAAAGAACCGGCCGCGACGGAGTTCCGCCACGGCCTGTAAGTGTCCACGCATCGTCGTGAGAAGGGCGTCGATTATCGGACCAAAGAGATCAGCTCGGTCGCGACTAGGCTCATGTCGAAAACCACTTGGTTATTGCCCTGGGTTCTTTTTCGCGTGATCCCGGCGAGAAGTGTCCGCGAACTGTGGCGTCGGCAGCGCCGACGGAACTCGACTGTGACGGGCTAAGCACGCCCGAGCTAGGGGGAGTCGCGGGCAGCAGAATCCGCTCCTACGAGCCCTCTATTCTTTGACCATTGTGCAGACGCCTGGGACCACCTTGGTGGCAGCGATAACCCCGAGCGGCCGCACGCGGAACGCACTGAAAGGCGCGGAGACAGTGACCCGAAGACCTTCGCCCCGGGTGACGGTGGCGACGTCATTGGTCGTCGTCAGAGTTACTACGCCGCTACCGTTTACGGTGACTCTCTCGTAGGTTGTCGTGTAACCGATGCTCTGAAAACCGGCGGCGGTCATGGCTTGGGTGACGGCGGACTGGGCTTGGGCGTGGGTAGCGGTGCCAATAATTCCGGAACGGGCGGCGTCGCGGGCGGCGGACTGCACGACGTGCTTCGCGTACATGTACCAACCGAATTCCACGCCCCCCATCACGAGGTAAAACAGCACCATTAGCGAGACGACCATCTCGATTAATGTCGACCCGTGCCTCCCCCCCCCGCTACGACCGCGCTTGAATGCTGACAATGTCATGAAGCGCTCCCTCAATAAAGCATAAGCCGTGTCGTCCGACTTCGAATAAAAAACCGTGCGCGGCAAATCATCGCGCCTAGGAAATCATCGTGCGCGGCTATTCAGCACACGCCCTACTAGCGATATCGGCGTAGAGACCTACGACATGAAGTCGGGATTCCTCGCGCGGCGAAAAAATGGCGTGAGGCTCGAACGGCGGGGACAGATCACAATCCGATCATCAGCAGCGCCGTCGCAAAAAGCACGGGCACCGCGTACGGCAACGGCTTGCCGTCGCCCGAACACGCCTTGCCAGCTTCCGCGGCTTCCTCAAAATCCCCGGCCTGCGTCAAGCTCAGCGCGATTACCGCGCTGTTGCGGAAGAGTTGAGTCAACCGGCCTTGCGCGACGGCGTGGGCCAGCACGAAGAGCATGCCCAGGACGGCCGCCAGCGTGAAAACGACGAGAGTGTGCATCGGCCCGAGCCACGCGCCGAGCCCGGCCAGCAGCTTGACGTCGCCGCCCCCGAGCGCGCCGATGGCGAACAGCACGAACGTCAGCCCGAAGCCGGTGAGCAAGCCGAGCATGGCGTCGGCAGGGCCGACGGAGCGCGCCCAGGTGAAGCTTTGACCCACCCCCGCCAGCACGAGGCCGAACGTGAGCCAGTTGGGAATGCGGCGGGCGCGCAAATCGACTACAGCGGCCCAGGTGAGCAGGCCTAGCATCGGCACGCACATCAGCATCCCGCCCGTAGTCATCGCCGACTTCCTTGTCTCGACCGCTAATCGCGTTCGGAGGCGCGATCATCGCGTGATGCGACTTACATTCCGGTGTTGACCGAGTTCCAGCGGGCCAGAACTTTCGTCCCGACCGATCCGATGACCGCGATCGCAGCGATGACGATCAGGCCGGCAATCAATGCGTATTCCAGGACTTCGCCACCCCGCTCGTCGGAGATGAGCCGTCCGAACAATTTTGCAGTGCGCTTCATCGGTTGTTCCGTTTCTGTGCGGTTCTGGGCGTCCGCAACCTTGCAGTAAGAGGCGTCCGGCGCATCGACGGTGACCCGCACGCCGCGGCGTTTGTCCGCGGCGTGCGGCGCCATCGAATTACATGCCAGCGTTGAGCGAGTTCCAGCGGGCCAAGACCTTCGTCCCGACCGAACCGATGACCGCAATCGCGGCCACGACGATCAGGCCGGCGATCAGTGCGTATTCCAGCACTTCGCCGCCCTGCTCGTCCTTCACCAGTTTCTTTAACAGGTTCTTGTACGTCTTCATGACCCTTCTCCTTGCCCGCTTATTCAGCAGAGCCTGAGCCGTTTTGATTGTTCCCGAGATGCCGGGACCCAACGCCGCCGCCCACACGCGTGCGACACTGGGGAACGAACAGCTTTTTCATCGGGTATGAAACCGTGTGACTTAATTAATCTGCCTTGATCTTGCCGACGGTCTGATAAAGTGAGGGAATTGAACGTTGAACGTTGAGGGTTGTCGGTTGAAGGTTGTTAAAAGCTGTAAAGAATAAGGCGCGTTCGACAATCAACCTTCCACAATCAACAATCAACCTCCGTCCTTGAACCAATACGCTCTGGCGACGACGGCCGATGTGTTCATGATCCACGTGTCCCACCTCACCAAGACGTACGAAGACCCCGACGGGGGCGAGATCCGTGCCGTGGCGGACGCGACGCTCACGTGCAACGCGGGGGAAATTTACGGCTTGCTCGGGCCCAACGGCGCGGGGAAAACGACGACGCTGCGGTGCCTGGCGACGATCCTTACGCCGACGTCCGGCACCGCGACGATCGCAGGGCACGACCTGGTCAAGCACCCCGAAGCCGTCCGGCGGAGCATCGGATTTCTCTCGGCGAACACGGGGCTTTACGCACGCCTCACGCCGCGTGAAACGCTGCGGTTCTTTGCGTCGCTCCACGGGATGAGCGGGTCGTCGCTCGAATCGCGCGTCGACCAGGTTCTCGAGATGTTCGACATCACCGGCTACGCCGACCGACCCAACGACCGTCTTTCGACGGGGATGAAGCAACGCGTCGGCCTGGCCCGGGCGGCGGTGCACGACCCCCCGGTGTTGATTCTGGACGAGCCGACGGCGGGGCTCGATCCGATCGTCAGCCAAACGGTCGAGAAAGCGGTCATCGAACTCGCCCGGCAAGGCAAGTGCGTGTTGTTCTCCACACACTTGCTCGCCCAGGCCGAAGACATCTGCACCCGCATCGGCGTTATCGGGCACGGCCGGGTGCTTGGCGAAGGCACGATTCCGGAATTGTGCGAGCGGACGGGGACGAAGAACCTGCGGCACGCGTTTTTTGCCTTGGTCGGGAATGATCCGCCCACGCCGGGTGACGAATCCCTGCCGGCGGAACTTCTGGGATCTCAAATTTCAAATCCCACATCTCCGAATATGCCTCCGACCGGAGGCCGGGCGTGATTCGATTCGACATCGTTCGCACCGTCTTCTTCAAAGAGGTCCGCGAGATGCTGCGCGACCGGCGCAGCCTGGCCGTGATGTTCGGGCTGCCGCTGGTGCTGTACCCGCTGCTGGCGCTGGGCATCGCGTCGGTCGGCAACTCCCGGCGGCAGCAGCTCAGCGACCAGACGGCCCGCGTAGCGGTGCAGAACGCCCAAGCCGCCCCTGACCTGCTTTCACGGCTCACGGCGACCGGCGCCGGGATCGATCTCAAGCCCGTTCCGGCAAGCGCCGAGGCGGCGCTCGCCGCCGGCGACGTCGACGCCATCGTCATCGTCCCTGAAAATGCCCAGGCCCGCGCCGTCGCCGGCGACGCGGTCGAGTTCACCGTCCGCCTCGACCGCAGCCGGAGCGTGACGGCGTTTGTCGAGAAGAAAATCAACAAGGTAATCGACGACTACGAGCGCTGGGTGCTCGAACAACGGCTCGGCCGGTACGACGCGCCGCCCGAGGTGCTGGAGCCGCTAAAGACTAAAGTCGTGGACGTCGCCTCCGGGGACAAAGTCTTCGGGCGGTTGTTATCGCAGATGCTCCCGCTGCTGCTGCTGATGACGGGAATGCTCGGCGCCCTTTTCCCGGCCCTGAACGCCACGACGACCGAGCGAGAGCTAGGCACGCTGGAGACGCTGCTCGTCACGCCCGCCGGCCGGACGGAGCTTTTGCTGGCGAAAGGCACGCTGGTCCTGCTGTCCGCCTTGCTCACGGCCGGGCTGAATCTGCTCAGCATGTCGCTGGTGCTCCTCAAGAGCATGTCGGTCCTGGAGCGGGGAGAAAACTTCACCATCTCGCCGGTTGCACTGCTCCTGACGTATCTGGCGGCAGTCCCGGCACTGATTTTCTTCAGCGTGATCGTGCTGATCGTCGGCCTGCTGGCGCGGAACTTCCGCGAAGCCAATTCGTTCGCGACGCCGATCCTGCTGCTCCCACTGGCGTCACTGATCGTCGGCATTGCCGAGCCGGAGCCGACGGCGGGCTTGCTGATTACGCCGGTGGCGAACACGACGATCATCATCCGCGAGGTCCTGACCGGCCGGGTGTCGGCGGCGGCGTTTGCGTTGGCGTTCGCGTCGTCGTGCGTTTACGCGGGCATCGCGCTGTCGCTGGCGGCACGCGTGTTCAGCAGCGAGCAACTCGTGAATCCGGCATGGGAGCCGGTCTCGCTCCGAGGGTTTCGCCGCGGCAAAGGCGAGCGCCCCCGCCGGCTTCCGCCCGTCGATGCGGCGATGGCGCTGTTCGTCGTCTGCCTGCTGCTGATGTTTTATCTCACCCCTTCAAAGCTGTCGCTCATTCCGATCATCCTCGTCAGCCAACTGCTGCTTATGCTCGCGCCGACGCTGCTGTTCGCATGGGTGAGCCGCTGGCGGTGGGCGGAAACGTTCAAACTGGTTCGGCCGGCCGCGGCCATTGTCGTCGGGGCGGCGCTGTTGGGAATCGGGCTGGCGCCGTGGGTCAACCTGTTGTCGGGCTTGCAGCAGATGTTCTGGCCACGGGATCCGAATTCCCCCGCCGCCCGCATGATGACGCAGTTGATCGTCGACGCGCTGACCCGTCACCCCGTGCTCACGATCGTGACCGTCGCCACGCTGGCCGGGGTCTGCGAGGAAATGCTTTTCCGGGGCCCGATTCAAACGGCCCTTTTGCGTCGCGTGCCGCCGCCGGTTGCCGTCGCTATCGCCGCCCTGCTGTTCGCCGCCGCCCACCTCGACCTGCACGGCCTTCCGATCCGTTTCGGGCTTGGCGCGCTGCTCGGATGGGTCGTCTGGCGCGGCGGGTCGATCTTCCCGGCCATGCTCCTGCACGGCTTGTACGACGCGGCACAACTGACCAACGCGTACTTCAAGATTCGACAGCTCGGCGCAGAGGCCGCCGTCGAATCATCCTCTTTTGCGCTGACGCGCACCGACGTCGTTCTGCTTGCCGTCGGCGTGATCCTGATCGGCGTGGCCATCCCGACGA
>JBKJRK010000436.1:0-2867 GCA_046593135.1 Tepidisphaeraceae bacterium
GTCGAAGCTCACCTGTTGCCCGTCCAGGTAGGCCGCGAAGGCGTCGTTGAAGGCTCCGACGAAATCGGGGAACTCTTCGCTCCCGAAGACGAAGTCGAAAAGGATCGACTGGACGGAGGCATCGGTCGTAAAAGTGATTGTCAGTGCACTGGCGTCAAACGTGCTGACACCAACCAGCGCGTCCAGATCGGTATCGCCGGCGGCGCCAACGGAATTCGATTCGTCGGCCGCCGCACCGGTGTCGGGGAAGTTTCCGTTGGGGCCGAGGGCACCTTGGGCCCTCCCTGACGTGAGGATCACCCCGTCCGAAATCGCCAGCCGGGTGCCGCCCGACCGCATGTCGAATCCGGCATAGTTGCCGGCCTGGTTATCGACGCCGGTAAACGTCGCACTGACGATGTTGATGCCGGCAGTTCCAAGCGACAGGCTGTTGGCGAGGTCGACGGCGGGGGTGGCGGCTGGGAAGTATGGCGTGACCGTCAGCGCGAAAAGCGTCCGCCCTTCGAGGCATTCGACGGCAGGCCCCGGACGTGCCGGCGGCGCGGCTTTCGCCGCCGCCCGGGTCCGAAGCGATTTTACCCTGTCGAATCTACTGCCCAAATGCGCGGTGTGTGTCATGGTGCGTATTTCCCGCGGCGCATTTCCCCGCCGGAACGGGGTGGGCTGCGGCGAAGGTGCTGCCCACGACAACGGCGACCGGGCACACACGCATCACACCGCCGAGCCTCTCGCGCGCGTCACCCCCGTCGGGGGAACCCTCGGTTTGGAGAGACCTACGTCGTCGTACGCAACCCTAACCGGAGCGTGTTAACTTGGCAAGGATTTCCCTGCCGCCCGACATGCCAAGTTGGACACCCATGCGCCGGCGTGTCGGTCAGTCGGGCTGCGGCGGAAATCAGCGACCCGCACGACGCCGAACTGAGGCGAAACTAAGGCGCGTGACACGCCTAACATCATTTTGCACGGTACTTTTTCCGTTTGCCCCGCGGGACGCAGTCCCGCATGATGGTTCGACGCGCCCCGTACGGTGGCCCCCGACCCTGGCGTCATGGGGTGGTGCGGACTGCCGTACAATGAGTTCGACTGGCAGCAAGACGTTAATGGCTGATATGCCCCTGCTACAGGAGCGGACGGAGCGGCGTCGCGACACGGATGCGCGGGCTCGAACCGATTTGCGCGCGAGCATCCCCGACGTCGGCACTAGGCCCGTCGCCGTCCCGACCATCGATGTCCGCGCCCCACGCCGGCGCGTCACGGAAGCCGTCGCCCCCCACCTTTTCCGGCACCATCCCGAAATCCGCCGGCTCCAATCCAGTTCTTCCCTCGAACGTCCGGCCGGGCTGGTCGACGTGCTTTTCCGCGAGGAGAACGAGTCCCACCTGCCCGACGAAGTGTTCGCCCATCTCCGCTGGGGCGGGCTATTCGTCTACGCGTCGCGAGACCCCCGGCTCGTCACGGCGCTGCCGGACAGCTTTTCGCAGCGCGGCTTTGACGTCCTGCAAGCCCCAGGGTTTATCCGCCGGCGCAGGTTGGGGCTGCGGCTTCCCTTCCTTTCGCCGAAGCTGCATTACCTGATCGCGCGCAAGGTTTTTCTCGTTCGCCCGCGTGAGATCACCGACCGGTTCACGTACCACGTGCAGCTCGTGCCCGGCGGACACCCCGCGGACGCGCCCGACGGCTACGTCGTCTGCAAGGAAGTGCCGACGCTCCAGCGCGTCGTCGCCCGGCTCCGCGCCCGCTCCACCGACCTGCCCTACGCCCTCATCGAAAAACGCGCCCGCAAGTTCACGGAAAAAATCTTCCCGCTGTTCCTGACGCGCGAGGCGGCGATGCTCAAAATTCTGGAGCGCGACCTGCCGAAAGAATTCCGCCGCCGCGTGCCGCGCGTGCTTGATCTCGAACAGGACGGCCGGGGATATGTCCGCAAACTCTGGATGACCTGGCTCCGCCAAGGCAACGAAAAGCCGCTCACGCAGATCCAGTTCGCCCGCCAGGCCGCCGACCTGCTTAACGTCATCCACGACACCGTCGGCATCATCCACCTCGACCTCCGCCTCGACAATTTCGTCATCACCCCCGACGGCGTCTGCTTTGTCGATTTCGGCTCGGCCGTCCGCGTCGGGGAAAACATCCACGGCAACCCGATGCTCTCGACGATTTTCGAAGAGCTCATGCGCACCAGCCAGATCCAACGCATGCTCTACAAGATGAAATCGAGCGGCCTGGTGACGAGCAACGTCATCAGCGAGGCGTACCAGCGTGTCGACAAGGCCGTTGACCTGTTTTACCTGGCGGTCCAGATGAACGACCCGCTGAACAACCCGGATTTCGAGGGCCTGGTCGAGTTCAATGCCGGCGCCCCCGCGGCCAAGGGCATCGAACGCCTCACGCACGACATCCTCCACCCCGCCGACCCTACGCGCCCGCCGTATCGTACTGCCCGCGACGTGCTGATCGGCCTCAAGGACCTGGAGCGCGAGATGGCGAGCGGCGGCTCGACGTCTGCTTAGACTTAACACCCTCCCAGGGGGAACACTGTGGTTGAACCATTTTCGTACACCAAGGTACGTGTGTATAATATTCTTTCGTCGCTCGGTTGACCGTGACTGCGCGATTGCCAATCTGTCCTGACGAATGGAGCACCGCTTTCACCGACGCAAACACGAAATATTCGGCAGAGGAAATCGAAGCCATTCGCGGATTGTTGTCTGAATCCGATTTGCCGCGCGACGCGCTTCCGTATAGCGACGCGTTTGACGCGTTAAAGAAGCGTTTTGAGAAACGGCAGAAGACCACCGTTGCCGACAATCGCTTCTTTAACGCGTCAAACGCGTCGCTATACGGAAGCGCGTCGCGCGGCAAATCGG
>JBKJRK010000647.1:0-6302 GCA_046593135.1 Tepidisphaeraceae bacterium
GGCCGACGTCAGACGTAGCACGTCGGCAGCAGCCCGGTGGAATACGTTAGAGCGTTTTTCACTGCACCGAGCGAGTTTGGTAGCTGGGACGCCTGCGTCGCCTCGGGCAGTCAACACCATCCGTAAAGGCGACGCAGGCGTCGCAGCTACAATGTGGTGAAAACTGCTCTAGAATCCGCCGTCCTGCGGTAATGTTGGCGACATGGAGGTCAGTTGGCTCAGTACCGAAATGCAATGGATTGGTTCACGCAAGCCAATCAACTCATGCAGACTGGTCGAGCCGCCGAGGCGGAAGCGGCGTATCGCAAGGCGCTAGAACTCAACGCGGCCCATCCCGAATCGCGGAACAATCTCGGCGTCCTGCTGCAATCGCTCGGCCGCCTCGACGAAGCGGCCGCCGAGTTTGCCGAAGCGACGCGGCTCCGCCCGTCCTACGCCGACGCGTGGGAGAATCGGGCGGGCGTGCTGCTTGCACTCGGACGTCACGACGACGCGATCGCGGCCGCGCGCGAAATGGTACGGCATTTGCCCAAAGCCGCGGGCTCGCACATCGTGCTGGCGACGGCACTCGCCCGCTCCGGACGATTGGACGACGGGGCGGCGGCGTGCGAAGCCGGGTTGGGCATCGAGCGCGATAATCCCAACGCGCTCTACTGCCTCGCCAACATCCGCGCCGCGCAACAGCGCTGGCCCGAAGCGGCCGACGCCTTCACGAAAGTCGTCTCACTGTGCCCGACCGCAATCGACGCTCACGTCAACCTCGGCGTGTCCCTCGCCGCCGGCGGTCGGTTAGAGGAGGCGGCGGCACGCTTCCGCACGGCGTTGGAGCGCGACGGCAACTGTGCCGACGCCGCCCTGCGTCTCGCCGACGTGCTCGATCGCCTCGGTCAACACGACGAGGCTTTGGCCGCCGCCCAAAACGCCGCCCGGCTTCGTCCGGATGACGTGGGTACGTTGAATCTGCTGGCGTCTCTCTACGACCGCTCCCAGAAGCCGGCTGATGCGATGGTCTACTACCGTCGCACGCTGGAACTCGATGCCAACCACGCTCCGGCCCTGGCGAACTACGCCACGCTCTTGGCCCGCCGGGGCGAAATTGAGCGCGCCGTTCCGATGCTCCGGCGCGCCGTGGAAGTCGAGCCGGGCGACGCGGTGGCGCATTCGAGCCTGTGCATGTACCTGAACGCCATGCCGGGCGCCGAGCCGCGAGAAATCTTCGCAGAACATCGCCGCTGGGCGCGGCGACACGCCGAACCACTTCTGACATCTGAGATTTCAAATCTCAAATCTCAAATCTCATCGTCTGGCCGTCTCAGAATCGGCTACGTCTCGCCCGATTGGGCGGGGCATCCGGTAGCCCGGTTCATGCAACCGATCCTGGAATCGCACGACCGCGCCGCCTTTGAGATTCACGTCTACGACGACGCGGCCAAGCCCGATGCGTTTACCGATCGGCTGCGCCCTTGTGTCGATGCGTGGCATCGCGTGCGCGGGATGCCGGACGCGCAGCTGGCCGCCAAAATTCGGGAAGACGGGATGGACGTTCTCGTCGACCTCGCCGGCCACACCGCCGACAACCGGCTGCTCGTCTTCGCACGCAAGCCGGCCCCGGTGCGGGTGAGCTATCTCGGCTACCCGGCGACGACAGGGCTCGAAGCCATTGACTACCGGCTGACGGACGCCATTGCCGACCCGCCGGGCGTGGCGGACGAGTTACACAGCGAACGGCTGGTTCGATTGCCGGAAACGTTCCTCTGCTTCCGCCCGCCCGTGGAAACCCCGGCGGTGTCGGAGCCGCCGATGGTGAAAAATGGATACGTCACCTTCGGGTCGTTCAACGCATTGTGGAAGATTAACACGCCCTTGCTCCAGCTTTGGTCGCGGGTGCTTGCCGCCGTCCCGAATTCGAGGTTACTGCTCAAGGCGTCGGGATTAGAAGATCATTCCGTTGCGGATCGCATCGCCGGGGTTTTTAAGGAAGCGGGAATTGCGCGGGAGCGGCTCCAACTGCTGGGCCGCGAGCATACGTACGCCGGGCACCTGGGCGCGTACGCGGCGTGCGACGTTTGCCTCGACACGTTTCCGTACGCCGGCACGACAACGACCTGCGAAGCACTATGGATGGGCGTTCCGGTCATCTCGCTCCTCGGTCAAACGCACGCATCACGCGTGGGGGCGAGCCTTCTTGGCTCGATCGGCCTCCAGAATCTTGCAACCGACCGCCTTGATGGCTTTGTCGAGATAGCCTCCCAACTGCCGTCAGACGCCGATCGACTGCGGCAACTCCGTTTTTCCATGCGGGAGAAAATGGGCGGTTCCGCGTTGATGAACGCGATCACGCTCACCCGCGCGATTGAATCGGCGTACAAAGAAATGTGCGGGTTTCCGCGTCATTTCTGACCCCTCACTTCACAAAATTGACAGGTTTTCCGCGATTCCTATACTTCCGCCCTTTCCCCAGCAGACGTACAGGAGACTTTTGACCATGGCAAAGAGCAACGGCGCGATGATGACACTGAAAAGCAAGGCGGCTCCCCGCGCCAAAGGCAAGACCCCGACAAACAAGGCCGGCAAATCAACGGGCGCCAAGAGTGTGAAGCGGGTTTACTTCTTCGGCAACGGCAAGGCCGAAGGCAACGCGAGCCTCAAAGACCTGCTCGGCGGCAAGGGCGCAAACCTGGCCGACATGACATTGGTCCCCCTCCCCGTCCCCTCCGGTTTCACCATCACCACCGACACCTGCGGCGACTACAACGACGCCGGCCAAAAGCTCCCGCGCGGGCTGATGGAAGAGGTCCGCGTCAACATCGCCAAGGTCGAGAAGGCCACCGGCAAGAAGTTCGGCGACCCGAAAAACCCCCTGCTCGTCGCCGCCCGCTCCGGCGCGAAGTTTTCGATGCCGGGGATGATGGACACCGTGCTGAACATCGGCCTCAGCGACGCCGCCGTCGAAGGTCTGGCTGCCCTCAGTAATAACCCCCGCTTCGCCTACGACAGCTATCGTCGCCTGATCAACATGTTCGGCGACACGGTCATGGGCGTCGATCACCATCACTTCGAGCACGAACTGTCGGAAGTGAAGAAAGCCAAAGGGGTGGAGCTCGACACTGACCTTGACGTCGACGGGCTGAAGGAAGTCGTCGAGCGTTACAAGCGGGTCTACGAGAAGCACGTCGGCTCGCCGTTCCCCGCCGACCCGTTCGAGCAGCTTGAGGCGGCAATTGAAGCGGTCTTCAAGAGCTGGATGGGCGACCGCGCGATCCGCTACCGTGAGTTGAACGACATCCGCGGCGTCCGCGGGACGGCCGTCAACGTGCAGGCAATGGTCTTTGGGAACATGGGCGACGACTCCGCCACCGGCGTTGCGTTCACCCGCGACCCCTCCACCGGCGAAAACGTCTTCTACGGCGAATTCCTCGTTAATGCCCAAGGCGAAGACGTCGTCGCCGGCATCCGCACGCCGCTCGAATGTAAGACCGAGATGGGCAAGTGGAGCCAAAAGAGCTGGAAGGAACTGCTCGCAATTAAGAAGGTTCTGGAGAACCGCTACAAAGACGTTCAAGACTTCGAGTTCACGATCGAGAAGGGCAAGCTGTACATGCTCCAGACCCGCAACGGCAAGCGCACCGCCCCCGCGGCCGTGCGCATCGCCGTTGAGATGGTGAAGGAGAAGCTGATCGACGAGCAGACCGCAATCCTACGAGTTGAGCCGTCGAGCCTCGACCAGTTGCTGCACCCGACGTTCAACCCCACGGCCGCGAAGGACGTCATCGCCAAGGGGTTGCCCGCTTCGCCCGGAGCGGCGGTCGGCAAGCTCGCGTTCACGGCGGAAGAAGCCGAGGAGCGCGTCGGCAAGGGCGAGAAGATCATCCTCGTCCGCCGGGAAACCGAGCCGGCGGACATCGGCGGGATGCACGTCTCCGAAGGCATCCTCACGAGCACCGGCGGCATGACCAGCCATGCGGCGGTCGTCGCGCGCGGCATGGGTACCCCCTGCGTCGCCGGCGCCGGCGCCCTGCACATCGACGCCGCCAAGCGTCAGCTCACCGCCAACGGCAAGACCTACGGCCCCGAAGACTGGCTGTCGCTGGACGGCGGAATCGGCGAGGTGTACGAGGGCCAGGTTCCGACGCAGGAAGCGTCGCTGGCGGGCGCGTTCGCCCAGATCATGAAGTGGGCCGACAAGTACCGAACGCTGTTGATCCGCACCAACGCCGACACGCCGCACGACGCGGAAGTCGCCCGGAATTTCGGCGCCGAAGGCATCGGCCTGACCCGCACCGAGCACATGTTCTTTGACCCCGAGCGCATCCACAACATGCGCGAGATGATCCTCGCGACCGATGTGGAAGCCCGCAAGGTCGCCCTTGCCAAGCTCCTGCCGTACCAGCGCGAGGACTTCATCGGCATCTTCAAGGCGATGAAGGGACTGCCGGTCACCATCCGGCTCCTGGACCCGCCGTTGCACGAATTCCTCCCGCACAACGAGAAGGATCAGGTCGAGCTGGCCCGAAGCTTGGGCTTGTCGCCCGAGCAGGTGAAGAACCGCGTGCAGCAGTTGCACGAATCCAACCCGATGCTCGGCCACCGCGGCGACCGTCTTGCCATCACCTACCCGGAAATCCTCGAGATGCAGGTCCGGGCGATCATCGAAGCCGCCGTGGAAACGAAGAAGGCCGGCATCAAGGTGCTCCCGGAGATCATGATCCCGCTCGCCGGCACGAAGGCCGAGCTGGATTACCTCAAGAAGATCACGGTTGCGACAGCCAACGCCGTCTTTGCCGAGAAGAAGACGAAGGTCGATTACCTGTACGGCACGATGATCGAAGTCCCACGCGCCGCGATCACCGCCGACGAGCTCGCCGAGACCGCCGAGTTCTTCAGCTTCGGCACCAACGACCTCACGCAGATGACTTTCGGCTACTCCCGCGACGACGCCGGCGTGTTCCTGCCGGAGTACATCAAGAAGGAAATCCTCGAACGCGACCCGTTCCAAAGCCTCGACATCGGCGGCGTCGGCAAGCTGGTCCGCATGGCCGTTCAGCTCGGCCGGGGCGTCAACCCCGAGCTCAAGTGCGGCATCTGCGGCGAACACGGCGGCGATCCAAAGTCGGTCGAGTTCTGCCACGAAGTCGGCCTCAACTACGTCAGTTGCTCCCCCTTCCGCGTCCCCATCGCCCGGTTGGCCGCGGCTCATGCAGCCATCAAGGAAAAGCAGGCCGGCGCGAAAAAGAAGGTCAAGAAGTAAACGACCCGGCACGATCGAGACGTGCGGCTCTCATGTTGGAAACCTGGCGCGAATTACCCCAGGGCACCCGAACGGCGGCTAATGCGGATCGGGATTAATCCGTGCGCGTCATGGCTCAATTTTCCAGCCGGCAGGGCCGCTTCAGCGGCCCTGAATTCGCGCGAAATTAATCACGATCCGTATAATGAATTGTTGGTCGCCAACCGCTGGCACAGTAGTGCCGGTCGGGCGTACCATGCTGTCTATTCAGAGATACATGATTAGTTTTGGCGGGGTTATGATACGGGTCACACAGGCATACGCGCAGGTGAAAAACCGAGCGTCGTTCTAAGGATGCCCGCCGTAGAATGGTCTCGTGGCAGCGTCGCGAATCCGCTATTCGCAGGCGAGAGTGCCGTGTGCCGAATTTTAGCGGCTCGACAGCGCCAGTACGAGGGCGGTCCCGAGCGCGGCGGCGCCGAGGACGGTGATCGCGACGCCGAGGAGACGGTCCGACAGGTTCGGCGGGTAGACGCGGGCGATGACAAACGTCAGCAGCACGACTTGAGCCACCGCGGCCAAGGCCAGGGCCAGGCTGCGGATCCCGAGCTTTGCGACGTACGGGCTGTGCGTGTTCTGAAGCGCCAGCTCCGGCGCGAACCGCCACGCCCACAGCGCCCCGACCATCAGTGCGACGGCAAGAGCCGACCCCAGCCAAATCGAAATGCCTTTCGCCATTTCAACCTCGTGCTGATGCAATGTGATGAGGACTGAGGACTGAGTGAACACCAACTCAGTACTCAGTCCTCATCACTCATTTCTCCACAACTCCGCCAACGCGGGGCGCTCGGCAGTGAGTTGGCCGACGTCGGCCAGCAGTTCGGCGCGGCGGCGGAGCCAGTCGGACCAATCTTTTACCCCGCGCTCCTTGGCGGCCAAAGCGAGGGCGGCCTGCACGCGGGCGGCTGCGGGAGCGGGCATGAGCTCGGCAAGCTGCACTTTTCCGGGCAACCCCGCCAGCATCGCGTCCCACGCGCCTTGGCGCGATTGGACGTCAAGCTCGACCTGCAGCATC
>JBKJRK010000071.1:0-14162 GCA_046593135.1 Tepidisphaeraceae bacterium
AACGCATCCCGCCCAGCTTCGGCGTTGCTGGCGGACCCTTGTCGCCCCTACCATATAGGCTATATGTCTTCCGCCACCGCCACCCAACCACAACCGTCCGTTCCCGACGCCACCGGCCATTTCGGCCCGTACGGCGGGGTGTTTGTCCCTGAGACGCTCATCTTCGCGCTTCAGCAGCTCGAAGCGGAGTACAAACGCGCGAAGACCGATCCGCAGTTTTGCGGCGACTTCGATTACTACTTGCGCGAGTTTGTCGGCCGGCCCAGCCGGTTGTATTTCGCCAAACGACTGACGGAAAAATTCGGCGGGGCGAAGATTTACCTGAAGCGCGAAGACCTCAACCACACCGGCGCGCACAAAATCAACAACACGATCGGCCAGGCATTGCTCACCCTCCGCATGGGCAAGAAGCGCGTCATCGCCGAAACCGGCGCCGGCCAGCACGGCGTCGCCACGGCGACGGCGGCGGCGCTGTTCGGGCTGAAGTGTGACGTGTACATGGGCGCCGAAGACATCCGCCGGCAGAACCTCAACGTGTTCCGCATGAAGCTTATGGGGGCCAACGTCATCGAAGTTCACAGCGGTTCTAAGACGCTGAAAGACGCGACGAACGAAGCCATGCGCGACTGGATGGGCAGCGTCGAGCACACGCACTACATCATCGGATCGGTCGTCGGCCCCCACCCGTTCCCGATGATCGTCCGCGACTTCCAGTCCATGATCGGCGAGGAAACCAAAAAACAATGCGTCGAGTTGGAAGGCCGACTGCCCGATTACGTCGTCGCCTGCGTCGGCGGCGGGAGCAACGCCGCGGGCATCTTCGCCCCCTTCCGCAACGACGCCGGCGTGAAACTCATCGGCGTCGAAGCCGGCGGGCGAAACAGCGAGCTCGGCCAGCACGCCGCCAGCTTAACCAAGGGCCAGCCCGGCATTCTCCACGGCTGCTTGTCCTACGTCCTCCAGGACGACGACGGCCAAACCGCCGACGTCCACTCCTGCTCTGCCGGCCTCGACTACCCCGGCGTCGGCCCCGAGCACGCTTATTGGAAAGACACCGGCCGGGTCGATTACGTCAGCATCTCCGACGAGCAAGCGCTGGAAGGTTTTAAGCTGCTCGCCCAAAACGAAGGCATCATCCCCGCGCTCGAAACCGCCCACGCCATCGCCCACACCGCCATGATCGCCCCGAAGCTCGGCAAGGACCAGATCGTCGTGATCAACCTCTCGGGCAGGGGAGATAAGGACTGTCAGGAGGCGGCGAGGTTGATGGGGGTAAAATAGAGCCGCAAACGAAAACACGGGATGGTAGAATAGGCGCCATGACTCGTACGTTGGACACAACCCCCTCCCGCCCCGCGCCGCTGGCCGGGCCGATCACTTACGAGCAATTTCTCGAGTGGGACGGCGAGGATCAGCACGTCGAATGGGTCAACGGGGAGGTGATTGCAATGGCCCCAGTCTCCGACGAACACAGTTTGTTAAACGTCTTCTGTTGCAACATGCTGCAACAGTTTGCAGAGCTGACAGACAGCGGGACAGTAAGAGCCGATCCGTTTCAGATGAAGACCGGCCCAAAGTTGCCGGGTCGCGCGCCAGACGTGCAATTCATTCTGAAAAAAAACTATCGTCGGATGAAAAAGCTGTATCTCGACGGCCCGGCCGACCTCGTGATCGAAGTCATCAGCCCCGGCAGCCGCGGCACGGATCGCGGCGACAAGTACGTCGAATACGAGCAAGGCGGCGTCCCCGAATATTGGCTGCTCGATCCGGAACGGAAGCAGCACGAGTTCTACCAACTTGGCGGCGACGGCATTTACGCCTCTGCCAAGATCCCCGACGACGGCGTCTACCGCAGCCCGGCGATACCCGGCCTTTGGGTCAAGCCAGCCTGGCTTTGGCAGCGGCCGTTGCCGACGGTGTACTCGATCACGAAGGAATGGGGCCTCGTTTAGCAGGACGCTGAAAAACATGCTTGTTGAGGCAAAGTTAGTATGTTTTCATCCGAAAAACGCTGGTGGTTCGCATTCTGTTACCGGTTTTTCAGTGTCCTGTTAGAGCGGTTTGCAGTTTCTCTAGCGGGTAACCGAGTGTGGCCGGTACTAAGGCAATTGAAAAAATGACAACTCGATTGATTCAATGGGAGGGAACGTGATCAGTCTGACTACTCACCGTGTCTGTCCGTTCGTTGTCGCGCTCGTCTCGGGTTTCTGCTGGTTGGCTGGACCGTTAGCCGGGCCGGTCCGTGCGGCGGAGCCCGAAACGAAACAAACTGCGCAGGCGGAGGCCACGGCGGAAGTTCCGGTCAAAGTCGGTGTGCTTGTCAGCAACTACACCGCTACCGGCGAAAGCTGGACGGGCCAACCTTACGGCTATGCCCACGCGGGGATTGCTCAGAAACTACGGCATCCGTCGGTCGAACTATTCCCGATCATCGAGCCGGACACTCAGGAAGATGAAAACCAAAAAAAGGTGCTTGAAAAGCATTTCAAGGGCACCCCGCCTCTCCTGGCGACCGACGACAAGGCACTGCGAAGGCTCGACGTGATCGTCCTAAATCAGTCGTGGAACCTTCACGAAGACGTCGTCGACGCAATCCACGGTGCGGTAAGTGATGGCGTCGGGCTGTTGGTCGTCAGTGCCGCCGGCGTCGTGAATCCCGGCTTTACGGCTGAGATCACCGACTTGCATGGTATGACCCAGGCCCAATACATGTGGCATCCGAAGCCACAGCAGTCGACGGTTATTAGTCCGTCGTCACTGTTTCCCCAAAAGGTGGCGCCTAACGACGCGCAAGAGGCGACGAGAGATTGGAAATTTCCGCCCAACGGGGTCGCCGGACGGCTGAAGGAAGGCGCACTCCCGCTGGTCCAACTCGATGCGACGGCGCAGGTCGGTTATCCCAAGGGAAAGATCGACATGGGCGAAGAGGGCAAGACAATTTACACCCTGTACATATCCCGGCTGGGCCGTGGCGCAATTGTCGTTTGCGGCTGGATGACGTGGGTGGAGCCTCCTGCGGTGATAAACATGGCAACGACAGATCAACCGTTTTACATGCGGTGCGTTCACCGCCTCCGGCAGGCAAAGCTTGAGGCAAATTGAAGAGGACGCGCCAGCAGCGGACGAACGTGTGGACTGGCGGCTGAATATCCGAGTGGTTCCAACGGTGCAGCGCGGGCAGAGCGTCATTCTTGACCCCGTACCCTTGCCCCGTATCATCTCCACGACCGTGGTAAACCACTTGAAGCCTCCCGTCGCGACCGTAACCGCGATTCGCTCCATCCGGCAAACATTTGATTCCATCCGGCAACAGGGCCGAATCGGCCTCGTGCCGTTTATCCCGGCGGGCTATCCCGATCTGGCAACGACCGCGGCATCGCTGCTCGCCACCGAGCGCGGGGGGGCGAGCGTCATCGAAATCGGAATCCCCTTTTCCGATCCCATTGCCGACGGGCCGGTCATTCAGGAAGCGTTCACGGCAGCGCTGGCCAAGAAGCTGAAAGTGAACGACGTCTTTGAGACCGTCGCTTCGGTCCGCGGCCGGCTGAGCGTGCCGCTGGTGTCGATGGTGAGTTACAGCATCGTTTTCCGCTTCGGCGTCGAGCGATTTGTAGCGATGGCGAAAGAGGCCGGTTTCAACGGGCTGATTTTGCCTGATTTGCCGCCTCCTGAGGCGCAGCGCATTTGCGACGTCGTCCGCACCGGCGGGCTGGAGACGATCCTGTTGATCGCCCCCACCACGACGCCGCAGCGCCGCAAGGAAATCGCGGAACTGAGCAGCGGGTTCGTCTACTACCTGTCGATCTCCGGCATCACCGGCGAGCGCAATCAGTTGCCCGCTGATCTTAACGACAACGTCCGCCAGATCCGGGGCCTGACCGACCGCCCGGTGTGTGTCGGATTTGGTATTTCGCGTCCGGAACATGTCGCAGGTCTGCAAGGCGTCGCGGACGGGGCGATCGTCGGCAGCGCCTATGTAAAGCGGATGAAACCGCATGCCGCCGACGGCGTCGAATCGCTGACAGGCGTGGTTGAGACGTACACCCGCGAGTTATTAAGCATTTCCAACAAATAGCCCGCCCCGGCCCCTAACGTTTGTCATGCAAGTGTTTCTTTTGTAGCGGCTTACAATCGCTCCGGTTACGATTTGCCGGCCGACGGCCAGCGGGCGTGTGACGCCGATCACGAAATGATCACGCTTTCGCCCAACCATCCGGCTTGCTGAGTGTCCAACGCTATGGAGCCCGATCCGCCCGAACCGGATGTGGAACCCGCCGGTCGCGTGCCGGTACAACCGGCGGGCGAGGCCGGGGTGGTCTTGCCATCGGACGGCACGCTGGTCGAGCAAGTGCTCGGCGGCAAGCGGACGGCGTTTGACGAATTGGTCCGCCGGTACCAGCGCCAAGCCGTCGCCGTGTCATATCGGCTGCTGGGCAGTAGCCACGACGCGTTGGAGGTCACGCAGGATGCGTTCCTGAAAGCCTTCAGCAGCCTTGCGACGCTTCAGAAGCCCGAAGCCTTCGGCGGCTGGTTGATGCGGATCGTGTCGAACCTGTCGCTAAACTACCGGCGGAGCCGCAAGACCCGTTCGCAACTGCCGCTCGACGATTTGCTCGGCCCGACCGACCCCGCCCAAGGCGACGCCGCCGGCGGCAGCGACTGGATGGCCCAAAGCGGTAACCCCCTCCACCTGCTGGAAAGCCGGGAGATGGGCAAGCGATTGCAACAGGCCCTTGGCGAATTGCCCGAAAAGCAGCGGATGGCGATCGTGCTGTTCGCCATCGAAGGCCGGCCGCAAAAAGAAGTCGCCGAAACGCTCGAATGCAGCGTCGAAGCCGTAAAGTGGCACGTGTTCCAGGGTCGGAAGAAATTGAAGGATTTGTTGAAAGGATACCTCTAAGCGAGGAGGTCAGTAGTCCGTGGTCCGTAGTCAGTAGATCTGCCGATTTCCATCTACTGACTACTGACTACTGACTACTGACTACTGACTACTGACTACTGACATGACCCGCGACGAACTCGAATTCTCGATCAGCCAATACCTCGACGGCACGCTCGCCGAGGCCGCTCGCGGCGCGCTCGAAGAACGGCTCGCGATCGACGGCGAGGCCCGCGGCGTCTTCGCGGAGTACCAATCGCTGCAAAGCGCCTTCGCCGCCGCCCCGCTCCCGGAGGTTCGATGGGATCAGTTGGCGAGGCATATTTCTGCCGCCGTCGCGCGGGAGGAGATGCCGGCGCAGTCGTACAGGATCAGCGCCTGGCAGCGCCCTACGTTGCTCGCGATGGCGGCGTCGGTGGTGATCGCGGCGGGGATTGGGTTCACCCTCATGAAATCCGGCAGCGGCGACACGTTGTCCGAGCCGACACGCATCATTTGGGTCGACGCCTCAATGTCCGGCGTCGTCGCCTCCACGAGCCCTGCTGTCGAACAGCCGATCCGCATCGCGATCGGGCCGTCCGCGGGGGCTCAAGAAGAACCGATCGTCCTGCGGTACGCGGACAGCGTGGTGCAGCGCCCGTCGAAGGCCGTCATTGTCAGTGCCGCTGTGGTCGGGCAAGATAGCCTGATGACGCCGTTCTGATGTTCCGGGTCACTGAAGTGACCCGGCCGCGCGGCACCTTCTGCCGGAAATTCCCGATGCGCTACACGCCCCGCGCCGTCCTCGCGACTCTCGCCCTGCTCGCCTTGTTGCCGTACTCTGCCCGCGGACAGGACAGTTCCGCGCTCATCAATGAAGCGCTCGACAAGCCGGTTGAGGTTGAGCTCAACACGACGCTCCCCAAAGCCCTCCAGGAAATCAAAAGCAAAACCGGAGTGCCCATCGAGCTTTCCCCGGGCGTCCTCGACCTTCTCCCATGGGGCGATCAGACGAACCTCAACGTCAAAATCACCAAGCAAACGCTCCGCCAGGCGATCGGCGCGATCTCTCGAACTCTGGGCCTCGTTTACGTGCTCACGCCCGAGTCGGTCGAGCTTCGCGCGACGCCCGCGCTGCAACGTCTCGGACGGCGGGCGACGGTCGAAGAACTGAAAATTCTCGACCTTCTCGCTTCAAATTCGCTGGGGCTGGACAACCCGCATCCCACGATCAACCAGCTCCTTGAAGCCGTCGACCGAAAGTTGATTGATCTGAAGAGCGAGTTCGCCGTCGAGTACCGCGCCGGCAATTCGGTGAAGGAGCCTCAAGCAGTAAACGTTCCGCGTAACGCCACGGTGGCCGACGCGCTCGACGCCATCGCCAAAGAAACACCGCTCGCATGGGGCCCGTGGGGCCGGAGCGTTCTAGTGAAGCCGAAGGAGGCTTGGGTCCGCGACCGCCTCGAACAGCTCATCACGCGCCGGTTCGTCGGCGCGGACGTCGGGCAGGTGCTGTCGGATCTTTCCGACTACAGCGGCATAGACTTCACCATCGAACCCGCCGCCGTTCAGCGCATCTCCCCGCAGGCGCGGATGATCAACCTGGAGTTGCAAAACCAATCCATTCGACAAGTTCTCGAGACCATCGGCGGGTTCACGGGCCTGAGCTACTCCGTCAACGAGAAAGGTGTTTACCTCTGGAACCAAGCCGGTGCGGGGTCAGGGGGTTCGGCACAAGACCCCGTCATTGCGATGCTTCCCCTGCCCGACAGTGGAATCCAGATCATGGTCCGCCAGTCCCAGGTGCCCGATGACCTCAAGCAGTACATCCGGCACCGCTTCGGCAAGGAAGTCGACAAGCTTCGCGCGATGATGAAGGAAGAAGGTTTCGCCCCGACGACACAGCCGACGACGGCCAAGGCGGACGAGCCGACGGACTTGTAACGGCATCCATAGGATCGAGATGACTTGTCGACTTGAGCGATCACCCCGACAGGCTAACAATTAACCACCCGGCCCCGCTCGAATAGGATCATTTCTGTGCCATCGAAAGAGCGTGCATTTGGAAAGCTACGCCCTCGGTATACCTTTCTGCTGAATCCTCATGCCGACTGCCGGCTGACGCGGTGTCCAAAATGTGAGAAGCCCACGCACCCGCGAAAATTTCCGCTACTTATCGCGGCTGCGGACTCCACATTGATGACCCTGGGCAAGACGTGCAAGTATTGCTCTCGGTGCGAGATGATCATCTGCCAGCAGAATGAGCTCGAAATGGAATTGGCAGCGGCATTCGCGCGACGCGGTCCCGAACTGCTTGGGCGGGAATATTTTGTGTTCGGGACCGTGCAACTCAAGACATGGAAAGCGGCACTGGGCAACGACGGCGGTCTCGCCCGAATGGACGATCTGCAAAGCCACACGGCTGACTTCCGAAGCTACAGCGGATTGTCGGTCGCAGGAGGCGGGTGGTATCGCGGCGACGAAGAACCCAAGCCCCGGCCCGCCTTCAGACCGCAGCTCATTCCGAGCGCGCCACCGACGCCATAGCGGAACCAACGCAGCGTACGCCTACTTCGCCAATGTCGCCACGAGACGCCAGACGAGGTGTGGGGAAAGCGGACGGGGCTGGGTGCGGTTGAAGGTGTCGACGATTTCGTCGAACCGTTCGGTGTAGGGCAGGCGGTCGCGCTTGCCGATGTCGTCGCCGAGCATGGCGCGGAGTTTTTGGCGGTCTTCGTTGGTCGCCGGGGGCGGCTTGCTGCGGGCTTCGCCGAGCTTGGGTAGTTTTCCGGACTTGCGAAGGTTCAGCAGGTGACGCCAGACCTCGGCGCGCGTCGGACGCGGCTCGGGGTGCTGGGCGGCGTAAGCGGAATAGATGTTCTCGAAATGGGGCGTGTACGGCAGGTCGTCGGCGGTTCGGCCGACTTTCTCATACCCGGCGATCAGCACGTCCCGCTTTACCACCACCCGGTTCGGCACGCCCGCGAACAGGCCGCCGGTCCCGGCGCCTTTTCCGTCCTCGATTACTGCCCGCCCGCCCGATTTTTCAGTCGTGCGGTCCAGAATCAGCAGGACGTTGCCGAAGGGGTCTTTCACCGTCGCGCGATACCCGCGTGAGACCGGGGACGGCGGGCCGGAGAATTTGAGATTCAAAGCGTCGCGCCGCTCGTAAAGTTCGCGGACGTCGTCGACGAGGTAATAGATCGCCTCGTCGGGCAGGTCTTCGTCGGTGTGGAGAACCAGTTCGGTAACGCCGTCGGCGAGTTGAAAATTGGCGGCACTCGATTCCTCACGAACGAGTTTCAGGCCCAGAACGTCGCGGTAGTATTTCACCGCGCTCTGAAGGCCGGGCACGCGAAGGAGGATGCGGTCGACGTTTCGGATCATCTGGGTCGGCCGATCAAGTTTCCGGCTGAACGCCGGCCGACCCGAGCGGGGGGTCGTTCGGATGTCGGGGGGAAAGATCGGTCGAAGTGCCCGGGCCAGCGTTTCCGTCGTCTTGTTCCAGATCGTGCGTTTCCTTCTCGCTCGGCGCGTGATACCCGCCTCGGAGCACGAACAGGCCCGCCGCCAGGTTCCAGAGGATCTGGATCAGCCGGATCGCCATGACGAGGGCGAACGCCTGGCTGACGGTGACGCCCTGCCGCCGGGTGAGTTGGACGGCGAAGAACTCCATGACGCCGGCGCCCTGCGGCGAGATCGGGATCGCGCCGACGAGGGCGATGACCGGAACGACCGCCCAGTAGTACAACTCGCTCAACGGCAATCCCAGCGCCTTGCCGGCCAGCGTCGCCGAGAAAATTGACGCGGCGTGAACCGGGAACGCGAGCCCAAAAGCCCATGCCAGCATCAACGGCTGCCGCCCGTAAACCTCCATCGCCTCGACCGCCTTGCGAACCTGCACCTGCATCGGCAATCGCTTCAGCACGTAGTTGAGGCCCGAATACTTCCGCAAGACGGGGATGTAAAAAACGATCAGTCCGAGGAGGGTCATGCCCAACAAAGCCCCGGCGATGATCGCAACCTGGCGGCAGTCGGGAATGTCCCACTGGTACGCCGCCGTGACTCCGCCAATGATGACCAGCGCGTAAAGCCCGATCGCGCGGTCGACGAGAACGGAAATCACGGCGCGCGTGCGCATCGGGGTGTGCTTGGCGGCGTAGTAGGCCTTGACCACGTCGCCGCCCGTCGTGCCGGGCATGAAAGCGCTGTAGAAAGCGCCGACCATGTTGATCGTGAAGGTCCGCGCCTGCGACATGCGAATGCCGAGCGCCCTCAGCAGCACGTGCCATCGCATGCTGGTCAAAAGGTGACACAGCGGCAACATGAAGACGGCGCCCAGCAAGTAACGCCGGTCGGCTTCGCGGACCATGCGAATCAGGCCGATCTCGATGATCGGCAGCGAGACGGTCATGTCTTCGTCTGCGGAGCGAACGACGTCCGCCGCGTCAACGACGGCGCCATTTTTGGACGTGGAGTCTTCGACGAGAAATTGCGCCGCTTTGCCGCCCGAAGGCCTGATCGCCAGCAGTTTCCGCCGTTCGACCTGGCCGCTCTCAAGTCGGACGTCAACCGCCTTGCGGTCGGGATGGGCCCACAACTGATCGCGTGGAACGTCCTCGACCTCTTTCACGCCGCCGACGTCGCGCGCGATGCGATAAACCGCCTGATCCTCATTCGCGTCGCCCAGGACCTGAACGTAGTCGGGCCGGCTTGTGGCAGGGTCGAGGACCGTCGTCCGATCGCGGAACGTGATGCCCCACAACACGTAACCGATCCCGACGACGGCGACGCTCCATCGGATCGAAAACTTCAGCCAATACTTGGTCCGTGGGCTCATGCGAGGTCGATGTTCCTTTGGCGCTCCGAGACGGAGACCGGCTGTGTCAGAAAACACGTGGCACGGGCTACCAGCCCGTGATTTATTCCTCAAAGAACACGGGCTGGTAGTCCGTGCCACTGCATAAGGTGTTCACACTAAGCCTAGCAGTCACGGCAACTTTATCGGCTCGGTCGGGAGAATGAAAATCGGCCCGCATCTACCAACGAAAAACGCTAGCGAAGGAAGCCGCGGGCGTCCAGCAATTCGAGAATCTGCCCGACCGACTGCTCGACGGAGGTCTGGTGCGTCTTTAACGTCAGGTCGGCGCTTGCCGGCTCTTCGAACGCGGCGCTGACGCCGGGAAACTGTGGGATTTCGCCGGCTTCGGCGGCCTTGTAGGCGCCGCTGGTGTCGCGCGCCTTGAGCACGTCGAGCGGCGCGTTGAGGTACACCTCGACAAAGCGGTCCGAGCCGACTACTTCCTTCGCCTTCAGCCGGATGGCTTCGTGCGGTGCGACAAAGGCGCAGATGCAGATCAGGCCGGCGTCGTTGAGCAACCTGGCGACCTCGGCGCTGCGGCGGAGGTTTTCAGAGCGGTCGTCGGCGGTGAAGCCGAGGTCGCGGCAAAGGCCTTGCCGCATGTTCTGCCCGTAGAGCACCGTGACGGACCGGCCGGCGTCGAAGAGGCGTTTCTCAAGCGCGAAGGCGATCGTCGCCTTGCCGGAGCCGGTGAGGCCCGTGAGAAGGATCGTGACACCCTTCTGGCCGAAGCGCTGCTCGCGGTCCGAGCGGTTGACCTGCCCGAGCCGGGTCTTGAGCCGCTCGCTGGCGGGTTCCTGGCCCCAATGGTCGCCGCCCCCCCGCCGGTCGCCGGGCTCGAGAATCATGCCGGCGCCGACGGTGCTGTTTGTCAGCCGGTCGACGATGATGAACGCGCCGGTCGAAGCGTTTGCCTTGTAGGCGTCATACGCCAGCGGCTGATTCAGCCCCAGCACGACGTGCCCGACTTCGTTCATCGCCAGTTGCTTCGCCGGGCGTCTTTCGAGCGTGTTCACGTCGACGCCGTACCGTAGCTCGGCGATCTCGCCCGCCACCGTGCGCGTCGTCTGCTTGATCCAATAGCTCCGGCCGGGCACGAACGGCTTCTCCGCCATCCACACCACCATCGCCTCGACCTGCGCCGACACGTGCGGCTCGTTGCCCGGGTGCACCAGCATGTCGCCGCGACTGACGTCAATCTCGTCCGCCAGCGTCAACGTCACCGCCATCGGGCTGAACGCCTCTTCGAGCTCGCCGTCAAATGTCACGATCGACTTCACCCGGCTCCGCTTTCCCGACGGCAGCGCGAGGACTTCTTCGCCCTTGCGGATGATGCCGGACGCGATCGTTCCGGAAAAACCACGGAAATTGAGATCGGGCCGGAGGACGTACTGCACCGGGAACCGCATGTCGGTAAGGTTTCGGTCGGAGGCAATGTGGACTGTTTCCAGGTAGCTCAGCAGCGAACGCCCCTCGTACCAGGGCATCGCGTCGCTTTTTTCCACGACGTTGTCGCCGCGTAGAGCCGAGATGGGAATAAATCGTACGTCCGGAATGCCGAGCTTGGCGACGAACCCGGTGTATTCGCCTTTGGTGCGGTCGTAGACGTCCTGCGAAAAGCCGACCAAGTCCATCTTGTTGATCGCGACGACGACGTGCCGAATCCCCAGCAGCGAGCAGATAAAGCTGTGCCGGCGGGTCTGATCCATGATCCCGTGCCGGGCGTCGATCAGAATAATCGCGAGTTGGCAAGTGCTCGCGCCCGTGGCCATGTTGCGCGTGTATTGCTCGTGCCCGGGCGTGTCGGCGATGATGAACTTGCGCTTGTCCGTCGAAAAATAACGGTACGCGACGTCGATCGTGATCCCCTGCTCACGCTCGGCTTTGAGGCCGTCGGTGAGCAAAGCCAAATCCACTTCTCCCGTCCCGGTCGTGCCGTGCTTGGCACTATCTCGCTTCACCGCCGCGAGCTGGTCTTCGTAAATCCCTTTCGTGTCATGCAGCAGCCGACCGATGAGCGTCGACTTCCCGTCGTCGACAGAGCCGCACGTGAGAAACCGCAGCAACTCCTTGCGCTGGTTGCGCTCAAGGTAAGTGTTGATGTCTTCTGTCATTGATTCGGAATTCTGCATGACGAGTGAAAGGCTGAAGTCTGAAGGCTGAAAAAAGAGCTCAGCTACGGTTTCGCTTGGTTTTGACGAGGATGGCCGTGATAATGGCAATTAATTCATCGGTTTCACCGAGCAAGGATGCCAACCGTTTCGGCGACACCATTCCTGCCCGCTGCATAAGTTGCAACCAATAACGGCGCTCACGCGCCTCCTTCTGGGCAATCGCATTCTTGTGGACGAAGTCAGCTCGGCTTTCGGCAGCTTGTGCCTCCGTCAGGTTCGCCCCAACCGATGTCGCGGAGCGCAGAAACTGCTTGCCGAGAATCAAGCCCACACCTTCTCTCTCGCGGCGCACGAACTGAAAGAGCTTGACCGCTCGGACAGCATAGTCCATCGCGCGCTCCCGTATGTCCTTTGGCTTACCAGAAACTGAGTCCTCGCCTTCCATTTCAGACTTTAACCTTCAGACTTCAGCCTTTATTAAAAATACCCTTCCCGCTTCTTCTGCTCCATCGACCCCGCTTCGTCGTGGTCGATCATCCGGCCCTGGCGTTCGCTGTTGCGCGCGAGGAGCATTTCCTGGATGATCTCGGGGAGCGTCGTGGCGTCGCTTTCGATGGCGCCGGTCAGGGGGTAACAGCCGAGTGTCCTGAAACGAACGCGTTTCATTTCGGGTTGTTCGCCGGGCAACAATCGCATCCGCTCGTCGTCGACCATCAGCATCGTGCCGTCGCGATAGACGATCGGGCGCTCGGCGGCGAAGTAGAGGGGGACGATCGGAATGTTTTCGAGGTGGATGTATTGCCAGACGTCCAACTCGGTCCAGTTGCTCAAGGGAAACACGCGGATCGATTCGCCCTTGTTCACTTTGCCGTTGTACAGGTTCCACAGCTCCGGCCGCTGGTTTTTCGGGTCCCATTGGTGGAGTTTGTCGCGGAAGCTGTAGACGCGCTCTTTCGCGCGCGATTTTTCTTCGTCGCGCCGGGCGCCGCCAAACGCGGCGTCGAAGCCGTACTTGTTCAGGGCCTGCTTGAGGCCCTCGGTCTTCATGACGTTGGTGTACTTGTTGCTCCCCCAGTCAAACGGGTTGGCCCCGGCGGCGAGGCCTTCGTGGTTGATGTGCTCGATCAGCTCGAAACCGTTGTCGCGGCAGTACTGGTCGCGGAACGTGATCATGTCGCGGAATTTCCACGTCGTGTTCACGTGCATCAGCTTGAACGGGAGCCGGCCGGGATGAAACGCCTTCTGGGCGAGGCGCACCATGACCGAGGAGTCTTTCCCAATCGAATACAGCATGACCGGGTTCTGAAACTCCGCGGCCACTTCCCGGATGATGTGGATGCTCTCGGTCTCGAGTTGCTTGAGGTGCGTGAGGTTGTAACTGCTGCTCATTCGGTCCTTCGCGACGAATCCAAATAGGAATTCGGACAGATTAGTGGCGACAGACCCCCGGACGCAAGCCGGCTTTAGCGGCCCGGTGAGGTCGGTTATCCTTCCCGGCGTTCTGGGTAAGAAAATCGGCCTTCGGAGATCCGGCGCAATGCGTACACGCGTAATTCATCTCGCTGTGGCGGCGGCGGCCTTCAGTTGGCTCGCGTCGGCGGCGTTCGCCGGGCTGCGAGCCGGGGCGGCGTCAGTCGATATTACGCCGGTCCAATGGCCGGTGGTGTTAAATGGCGGATTCCTGTCGGCCCAGGCCGATCACGCGACCGACCCCCTGCACGCCCGATGTCTTGTGCTGGACGACGGGAAAACGACCCTCGCGATGTGCGTCGTTGACGCCTGCGTCATCCCGCACGAATTGGTCAACGACGCTCGCCAGAAGATTGCGGCCGCGACGGGCATCGCCGCGGATCACGTCGTCATCTCCGCTACCCACACGCACACCGCGCCGTCGCTCATGTCGCTGCTCGGGGTCGACGCCGACGCGAATTACCCGAAGTTCCTCGCCGAACGGATCGTCGAAACGGTATCAAAGGCGAAGGCCAACCTTGCCCCGGCGCGGTACGGCTGGAGGGTCGTGAAGGCTCCTGAACACACCAACTGCCGGCAATGGATTTTCCGCCCGGACCGGATGGGCACTGACCCGTTCGGCCAACAAACCGTCCGGTGCAACATGCACCCCGGCTACCAGAACACGAGCACCATCGGCCCGTCCGGCCCGATCGACCCGGACCTCTCGATTCTTTCACTCCAAACCGAAGACGGGAAACCACTGGCGGTGCTGGCGAACTACTCGATGCACTACTTCGGGAGCAGCGCCGTCTCGGCCGACTATTTCGGCCGGTTCTGCGAGCAGTTGCAAAAGTTGATCGCACCGGAGCCTGCCGGC
>JBKJRK010000325.1:0-2735 GCA_046593135.1 Tepidisphaeraceae bacterium
CTTAAGTATTGCATGAATAAATGATTATGGGAATGGATTAGTCCATCGGCCTCGCGGCGGAAAGCATCGTTTTTTTTGCTACCGACGGGGCACCGATACACACCGATTGGATTTGGATCCATCGGTTTGGATCGGAATTCATCGGTGAGAATCGATGCCCCATCGGTGGCCAAAAAAACGATGCTTTCCGCCGCGAGGCCGATGGACTAATCCATTCCCATAATCATTTATTCATGCAATACTTAAGCACGAATTCCCGCAAAATATTTGCCCGACCCTTCCTCGAATCGTACTTTTGCGTTGGTTGGACGGCGCGGACCCGTTGTGTGGGACGTGCTGTTTATAGGCCAAGCAATGACTGAGACGGACGAACTTTATATCCCCGCCGCCCCGGCCGAGAGCGAAGACGCGGCGTGGCCGGCCCAAGTCGAGATGATTCTCTCGGCGATGGAGAGCGGCCGCGCCGCCGCGGACGGGGACGACCGCCGGGCGCTGGCGCGCGTTCCGTACCGCGTGTTGGGGAAACTCCGTCTTTTCAGCGACGCCCCGCACAGCCCCCCGCGCGTCATCTACACCCGCGACGCCCACACCCGCGGCCTAGGTTTCATCACGTCGGATCGCTTGCCGCTCGGCTACGGCGGGTTCGTCGAGTTCCGGGCTCCAGACGGACGGCTCCGCCGCATCCAATGCACGCTCCACCGCTGCCGCGAGACGGTGCCGGGCTGGTACGAAGGGTCGGTCTGTTTCAATCGGGAGCAGCCGGAGTTGATCGATCTAGGGTAATCAGCACATCGTTTGTTGAGCGGCAAATCTGACGATGCAATTGTAAATGCGCCGGATAACCGGCTGCTGCCTTGGTAGGCCGGGCGCGGTAGGATGCCCGTCGATGCGGCCGCTTATGCGATCATTGCTGGGGTTTTCGCCGGCCATCGCCCTCGCGCTGACTGCCGGCATCATGCCAGACACGTTTCTTGAAAACCCCAATTCGGTCATCCGGCATCAGGCTGCGTTCGTTCTGCGTCTTTACCTCGTTGTGATGGCCTTTGGATGCGTTGTGCTGGTGTTCGTCGCAAGAGCTTGCCTGTGGTTGGACCGGAAGCTGGATGCCGGTCGTCCAGTTCACAACTATTGGCTACAGGAGGAATCCCTAAACTGACCTGCCCCCTGCGTTCGCCCTGAAGAATCACACCTGCTTGCCCTCCCATTTTGGCAATCGCGTTCACACCGGGATAGACTCCACTTTCGACCAGAGGTGGCGTCATGACGATTCGGTTTCGCCCGTTTTTTTTGACGTTTGCGGTGCTGGCTTTTGCCTGTGCGGCGGCTGGCGCCGACGACGCCAACCCCGCTGTCAAGGCGGGCAGGCTGCCGGGCTTGGAATTTGACGTGAGGACCAAGCAGGTGCGCGTCGAAGCGGAAGCGCTTGCCGTGGACATGCCGCTGGAGTTTTTTGCGGTCGTGGTGAACGGGCCGGAACACGAGGCGGTTATCCGGGCGAAGGTGAAGCCGTCGGACTTGCACACGGCGCTGCTGGCGGTGGGGTTGAAGCCGGGGGCGCCGGTGTCGTGGTCGAAGGCGGCGAACAAGTGGACGCCCCCGCACGGCCCGCCGGTGCAGATTCATGTGGAATACGAGAAGGACGGCAACGCCGTTTCCGAGCCGGCCACGCGCTGGATGCGGAGCGTGAAGACGAAGAAGGAGATGCCGGCGACGACGTGGATTTTTGCCGGGTCGCGCGTGATGGACGACGGCAACTACGCCGCCGACAGCACGGGGTATCTGGTGAGCGTCGTGAATTTCGACATGACGGTGATCGACATCCCCGACTTGGCAAGTGCGAGTAATGACATGCTCGAATGGGAGCGGAACCCCGACACCGTTCCGCCGGCGGGGACGAAAGTGACAATGGTCATCGAGCCGGCCGGGAAGCAACCGGACGACGGCAAAAACGAACCCGCCGGCAAAGACGCGGCGCGTGTTCCGTCAGTTGTCGGCGACGCCGTTCTGGCCGCGCCCACGACGCGGGGAACCGGCGGGGCTATTTCGGAGGCTGAACTCGATGAGCAACTCCTTCGTCGGGCCATGAAAAAATGGGATGAGGCGGTCGGCCCTAAGGCGAAGGTTCTTCGCGAGGCGGCCCAGGCCCATTACGATGCGATCAATTCCCTCCGCCGTGAGCAACAGCGCCTCATCGACGAAGCCGACCGGGTCCAGCGGGTGATCGACCGCCTCGAACGCGAATACCAGGACATGACGACGCCCCAGCCGGAGTTGGAAAGCGGCGGCCGGGGTCAAGCGAATCCGCAGGCCGTACCCGAAGCGCCATAGTGCATTCCAAATCTCCATCCGGCCGTAGCCTGGTTGTTTCGGCGCTTGTCGCGCTGACTCTCGCCTTCATCACTTGTGGATTGTGTCGCGCCGCGGCCGGCGTTTCGCTCGGCCTATTTTTTGGCGGCGTTGCGTTTGCGACGTTGCTGGTCCCGCCACTTGTTGCAGGTGAGCGGGGAGTCGGCGCGCGCCTGCTGGTAACACTTTCAGTCGCTGTTGGCATTGCATTCGTCTGGCTGACCACGTTGGGAGAACAACTGACGTTCGCGCAATGGGCTGCATGTTCCACGGCACTGCTCGCGTACGCCGTCGCCATGAGCGGGCTCTGCACGCTCCTGCTCGCGCTTCGATTTAACGCCGTCATCGCCGCCGGGACGGTTACCGTCGCCGGCCTGCTCTGGCTCAGT
>JBKJRK010000332.1:0-3702 GCA_046593135.1 Tepidisphaeraceae bacterium
CGCCCGCACCTTCGCGTACACCTCTTCGACAAACACCCGGCTCGGCGCGCCGCGCCACTTCGGGTCGTCGTTGGGAAAGTACTCGCCGATATCGCCCCACCCCATAGCCCCCAACGACGACCCGAAGTGGCGCGGCGCGCCGAGCCGGGTGTTTGTCGAAGAGGTGTACGCGAAGGTGCGGGCGGCGGGATACGCCGTCGGCAACGTCGACGTGACGATCCTGGCCGAGCGGCCGAAGTTGAAAACGTTTAAGCCGCGGATGGTCGAATCACTGGCGGAAATCCTGGGGATTCCGAAGGATCGCATTAACGTGAAAGCCGGCACGAACGAAGGCGTCGACGCCATCGGCCGGGGCGAGGCGATCGCCGCGCACGCCGTCGTGTTGCTGGCGGCGGGGGGATGAGTAGAATCCGCGAGAGTAGGGGGGAACCGCGTGTTCGCCCTCTGTCATTTCGGCGAAAGGGCGAACACGCGGTTCGCCCCTACGATGTCACTCAATGAGCCTACGCCTTTACAACACGCTCACCCGCCAGAAGGACTTGTTCGAGTCGGTGCGGCCGGGCAAGGTCGGGATGTACCTGTGCGGGATGACGGTCTACAAGCCGCCCCACATCGGGCACATGGTCGGGCCGGTCATTTTCGACGCGGTCAAGCGGTACCTGCAATTCAAGGGCTTTGAGGTGACGTGGGTCGTCAACATCACCGACGTCGACGACAAGCTGATCGACGCCGCCCGCGAGCAGAATACCACCGTCGCCGATCTCGCCGAACTGCACACGAAGAACTACATGGCCGCGCTGCGGGCGCTCGGCGTCGACACGATCGACCATTTCCCCAAGGCGTCGGACCATATTGGCGAGATCGTCGAGATGTGCCGCGTGCTGGTCGAAAAAAGTTTCGCCTACGCGGCCGACGGGAACGTGTGGTTCGAGGTGACGAAAGACCCCGACTACGGCAAGCTCTCCAACCGGCGACTCTCAGACAGCGAAGCCGGGACGCGCTCGCTCGAAGGCGCCGGCAAGCGGCATCCCGCCGACTTCGCTTTATGGAAGTCGGCCAAGCCCGGCGAGCCGCAGTGGCAAAGCCCGTGGGGGCCGGGCCGGCCGGGCTGGCACATCGAGTGCTCGGCCATGAGCTGCAAGATCCTCGGCCAGACCTTCGACATTCACGGCGGGGGGATGGACCTGCTCTTCCCGCACCACGAGAATGAGCTCGCCCAGTCTGAAAGCGCGACCGGCAAGCCGTTCGCGAAATACTGGCTCCACAACGGCCTGACGCGGATTAACACGAAAAAAATCAGCGGCAGCGACGCCGCGACGGCGGAAGGCGCGGCGATTCTCGCCTCCGTTTCAGTCGCCGGACTCATCGAGCAACACGGAGCCGAGCTTCTTCGGTATCTGCTGCTTAGCACCCACTACCGCAGCCCGATCGATTTTTCCGACGAGGTGATCGAATCGACGAAGAAGGGGCTGAGCGTATTCGCGCGCTTGTTCGAGCGGATCGAGCGGCTCAGCGGCAAGCCCGCTGCCGAAAAACAGGCGGACCTGGACGGCGAGGCGTCGGCGCTGCTGGAGGGCCCGCACGCGCCGTTCGCGAAGGCGATGATCGCACTCAAGGGTAAGTTCCTTGAGGTGATGGACGACGACTTCAACACCGCCGGCGCGATCGGGGTGTTGCACGAGGCGGCGGGGGAAATCAACGCATTTCTTGAACGCAACGACGCCGAGAAGACCAAGCCGGCCGAGGCGATTTTGATCGCCCGCGGCGGCGTCCAAACGCTCCGCAACCTCGGACTTGTGCTCGGGCTGTTCCGCGCCCAGATCGCCCCGCCCCCCGCCGGCTCGCAAGGCGAAACGCTCGAAAAGGTGATGCAGCTTTTGATTCAGCTCCGCCAGAACGCCCGCGCCGCCAAAAACTTTGCCCTCGCCGACGGCATCCGCGACGGCCTGGCGGGGATCAGCATCACCCTGGAAGACCGGCCGGGCGAAACGGGATGGCGGAAGGGTTGAGCCTGCCGTTACAGATGAGCCTGTCGTACAGGTGTGACAGCCGACCTAGGTTATCGGGAAGTGACCCATAACATGAAACTCGTCCCGCCCGCGTGAACTTTTTGGCCAAAACGGTTTCGAAACTGCACTTTTGCGCTTGCCTTGGGTTAAGGTACGCCAGTAACCTTCTCCGCGTTGGTCCGAGTGGGGAATACCATCCGCCTTGCCGGCGCACGGCGGGTCTTCGGATCGGCTGCATATCGCGAGTTGGGAAGTTCAACTCCCCCGGTCGCGTAAAAATCATTTTGCGAAAATGGACTTTCGCGAGACGTCTGAGCCACGTCACCGTGCCACAGCCGTCCGGATACCCGGGTGCCGCGGGGCGGGAACGCGTCGTCGCCTGACGACCGCGCGGTGGGCTCGATCTCGAGGCAAGCGATGAGGCTGGCGTATCTCACCAACCGATACCCGTACCCGCTCAACGGGTTTGTCAGCGACGAGGTCCGCGCGCTGCAAGCGCGAGGCGTGCACGTCGAGCGGTTCGGCCTTCAGTGGGGCGAGCAACGGGGGCGGCACACCGACGCGAGCGGCTCGACCGCCGTCGTACATGTTATTCGCCGCCGCGGCCTGTTCGGCCTGTTGTCGACGGCGCTCGGCACGCTGTGGACGCGGCCGGTGCTGTTCCTGGCGGCGTTAAGGACGGCCCTGCGGTTGGCACGCCGCGCCGAGCGTCGCACGTGGGGCAACCTCATGCGGCTGGCCGAGGCGTGCGCGCTGCTCCGCGAAACGCAAGCCGGTCGGATCGAGCATCTGCACGTCCGCGGCGGCACCGACGCCGCTACGGTCGCGCTGCTCTGCCGCGCGCTGGGCGGCCCGCCGTTCAGTTTCATCGTTCACGGGCCTCTCGAATTCGACAAGCCGCAGAATTACGCACTGACCGAGAAGATACAGAGTGCGGCGTTCGTGCTGGCCGACAGCGCGTACGGGCGGTCCCAACTGCTCCGCTGGTGCGGGCACGAGCACTGGGCCAAAGTGCACGCGAGCAAGCCGGTGATGCACGTCGACCCTGCCGGCGCCGCCGCGTCGAGGGAATTGCCTCGCGCGTTCGGCCAGACGACGCACATCCCGCGGTTCGTCTGCGCGGGCCGGCTGTGCGAATCGAAGGGCCAGCGCATTCTCGTCGAAGCCGCCGCCCTGCTGGTCGCCGAGCGGATGGTGTTTGAGATCGTGTTTGTCGGCGAGGGCCCGCTTCGCAACGAACTGGAAGCACTCGTCCGGCTGCGGGGGCTGAGCAGCCGGGTGCGGTTCGTCGGCGCGCCGCGTCAGGACGACCTCCGTGACCGCATCGCCGGGGCGACGGCGGTCGTCGCGCCGAGCCTTTCCGAAGGCTTGCCGTACCCTGCCCTCATCGCCTTTGCGGCCGGATGCCCCGTGATTGCGACGTCGGTCGCCGGCGCGCCGGAAGTGGTGGAAAACGGCGTGAACGGGTGGCTCGTCGAGCCCGGGTCTGTCGGCGCGCTGGCCGACGCGTTGCGTGAAGCGACGCTCGCCCCAGCCGAGCATCTGGCCGTCCTCGGCGCCGCCGGGCGAAGGCGTGTCGCCGAACGCCACGCCCCGGACGTCGAAGCCGTCCGATTGCAACGCCTTTTCGGCGACAGCATCGCTTCGTCTCGCGGCCATCGCGTTCGATCGACTTCGCCCCGCGTCAACCCGA
>JBKJRK010000040.1:0-6703 GCA_046593135.1 Tepidisphaeraceae bacterium
GGGCGAAAACGGTAGCGGCGGGCGTGCCGCTTAACCCGATGTGCACCCGAACCCACACGCCGGGGCAAAGAGTCTGTGAACTTTTTGTGCCGCGGGCGTCTCGCCCGCGTTTTCGACACGAGGAACGCGGGCGAGACGCCCGCACCACGTAAATCTTCACAGGCTCAGAGCGTACCCACGCCGCCCCGGATTCTTCCCGTCAGACCGGGCATCCGGGGCGGCGCTTCGCTTTGCCCCGGCGTGTGGGCGATGAAACGGGTCGCGCGGGAATTAAGTCGAATCCGTTTTAGTCGTCGCGAAAGATCCCGTCCGCGTACGGAAGATAAGTTCTCAGCTTATCGCGGCGCATAAAGCCCCATACGCTCTCTCCGTCGTTCGTCAGTCGAACCATGACGGCTTCGCCGCTCTTATGAATCCATCGCCAGAGGACAAACTTGTCGTCCGGGAACAGTGTGCTGTACTGGTTATGGAAGCTTGTTCCGTCATAATTGCCGTACAGGTAAAAATTCGCCGTCGCATTCGTTCCTTCGCCGTCGCTCTTGAGCCAAGTGCCATTGCCCGGTTTAGTGGCGAAGTAATCATTGATCCGCTTGGCCAGATTGGCTAACAGCCAGTCCCGGACGGGTATCCCGTACGCGTCAACCCCGGATCCCCCGCAAGTGATATTGGTGCTTCCGCCAGGAGTTAAAAAGGAACTGTCAATCCAGCCGCAGAGTTGTGCGTTTCCGCCTGCACGGCCCCACCAGTATCTGCTGTCCTGGGACGAGGTCTGTTGCTTTCGAAATCCAGAACCCGAATAAAGTGTTCCGATGGCTATTTCTCGCGGGCCAGCTCGAACATAAATACTTCGGGTCCCGTTATTGATTGATTCAACGACGTACTGGGTTTGTGCAAAGGCCTCGGTCTCGGCCATCGTCAGCAGTGCTAGGAATAAGTAGGCTGAAAGGGTGATGTGCTTTTTCATCCGAAAATATCCTGATTAGAAAACAAGACGGATAAGATTGAGAAGTGCCATTCAATAGCGATGCCTACGGAACCATACCAGTGAACTAAGTATTCCGACCTCCTTTCGTGCAGCCTGTTGAGAGGCTGTGAGGCATGTCGCGCGAGGCCAGAATGAGACGCACTCACTGATTATTTATGGCTCTGAAAATCAGGCAGCATACGACTCCGTAGGAACAGGATATGACCAACCGCCTTGTCAATTTATGTGTATACAAAGTGGATGCAAGCTTTTTTTAATTTTTAATCGATTTCCGATTCCTTTATGCTCCTTGCTACTCAGTACCTTTACGAATTCGTGAACGTCCGTCTCCTTTTCGTGTCGATATCATTTTTGTATTCTCAGACATGCGCGTGCCTGACGCCACTTACATCGCCTGCCCCCGCTGCGGCGAGCCGTGTGCGATGACGCCGATGCAGAAGCGCCTGTACCACGGGCGTACGTTAACGTGTCAACGGTGCGCCAAGCCGTTCGTGATTACCGAGGAGACGCCGGAGCCGGTCGCGGCGCCAACAGCGCGGACGTGGGCGCCGGACCAACAACCTGCCGCCTTGACGTCCGTGCCGGGCTCCACCGACACCGCCCCGACACGTGTCCGCATGCCGGGCGAAGGCATCTCGCCGGGGCGGATGGCGCTGCTGATTGCGGTTGTGGCGGCGGTCGTGTCGGGGATGCTTTATTTTGCAATCGCACCCTCCCTGCACCGCTCGCGTGAGACCACCCGCCGGGCGACGTGCGCCAGCAACCTCACTCAGATCGGCTTCGCCCTCCAGCTTTACGCCAATACCAACGCCGGGCGCTACCCGGATTCGCTCGAAGTGCTCGTTGCCGACGGCAGTGTGCCTGCCGAGTTCCTCATCTGCCCGTCATCGCAGCACACCCCCGCGCCCGGGAAAACCCCCGCGGAACGCGCCGCAAATGTTTCGAAGGGAAGCCATCAGTCGTACGTCTACGTCGGCAAAGGCCTCACGTTTGGTCCCGTCAAGAAGCTGCTCGTTTACGAGCTGCTTGCCAACCACGAGGGCGTCGGCGTCAATGTCCTCTATTCCGACGGCTCGGTTCAGTTTCTTCCCAAGGCAAACGCCCAGAGCGCCGTCCCTCAACTCGCGCCCGGCACCGCCGCGACGCAGCCCGGAATGTTCCCGCAAACCGCTCCGGCTCCGTAGCGCGTCTCAGAGGCCAATCAGGCGAATCCTGAAGGATTTCCGTACACGGATTAGGGTTAAATCCTGTGATCGCGGCTCGCGTGGCGCAACGCGCACGGATTAAACCCGATCCGAAGTATGGGCTAGTTTCGGTTGGTCGGTCCGCGCGATTGCATTGAATCCCGGCCTACTCCCATTCACAATCGACCGTCGCCCATGGACTGTTTGCGTCTGGAACCCGAGATCCTCCTGTCAGCCTACGCCCAAGGCGCGTTCCCGATGGCCGACCACGACGGCGTGATCCGCTTGTACACCGCCGACCCACGCGGCGTCCTGCCGCTCGACGCGTTTCACGTCCCCCAAACTCTCCGCCAGCTCGTTAAAAAATCCCCCGACCACGGCGGGTTCGACGTGCGTATCAACCACGACTTCGAAGCCACCATGCGCGGCTGCATGGACAACCACGACGGTGGCACCTGGATCAACGACGAACTCGTCGCCGCCTACAACGCCCTGCACCATCTCGGCTTCGCCCACAGCGTCGAGTGCTGGCGCGACGGCCAACTGGCGGGGGGTCTCTACGGCGTCAGCCTGGGCGGGGCATTTTTTGGCGAAAGCATGTTTCACCGCCAGCGCGACGCCAGCAAGGTCGCCCTCGTTCACCTCGTCCGGCGTCTCCGCGAACGTAACTTCGTCCTGCTCGACACGCAGGCCAACACGTGCCACCTCCGCCGCTTCGGCGTCATCGAAATCGCCGCCCGCGACTACCTCCGCCAACTCCGACACGCGATCACACACGAGCGTGTTTTCGATTGATTGGCCACGCTCTTCGGCGCAAAAACAAAGCGAGCGGGCGAATTCGTTTCGCCCGCTTCGCGGTGCAATCCTGGTGGATATGAGTCTTTATTCTGCCGGCTCGATCGTGACGACCAGACCCTTCGACGTGAACTGTTCCTGATAAAGCTCGGCCCGTTCCTTATGTGTCGTCAAAAGCAACGACACGCCCGTCTTATGGGCTTCGACGCTTCGCAGTTCGGCGTCCTGCTCGTTCAGGGCTGTGAGTTGTACAATCGTGGTAACGACATAGCCCATCTCGTTGGTGTCGTCGTTGTGCAACAACACTTTCCAAGGCGGTAGCGGCTGCGGGGGCCGCTTTCGCGGGCTTTTCTTCGGAGCCCGCTTCGGCTTGGTGGCGGTGGAACCGGCGGGGTCCTTCCCGGGCTCGGTTACATTTTCCTGATCCTTATCTGCCATGACTTGTCTCCTACCTTCGCACGACCGACACACAAACCGACTGAACGTCCGTCAACCCCGCGCTAGATGCCAGCGAAGTAACGGGCATTATACCGGCGTTGAAGCCGTTGTCTCAATGTCCGACCGGGGAAATGCCGGCAATCATCAGGAAGTGTGATTTTGCACACTCATGCCGGTGAATCACGAAGGACGGCTCGATGCTCGCGGGTATCCCGGGCGTCCGGTAAGCTGCCGCGCATGAGCAGCCGGCTTGTTGTGGGCGCGATGAGCGGAACCAGCGCGGACGGAGTCGATGCGGCTCTCGTGCGGATCAGCGGCCGCGGCACCGAGATGGCAGCGACGCTCGTGAGCCACCACCATCATCCGTACACGCCCGAGTTGCGGCGAATCATTTTCGGCATCCGTGATCATGCAGAGCCGGTCCAACTGGCAGACTTGGCCCGCCTGGCCCGTGCGATCTCGCTCGCCTACGCCGACGCGACGCGCCGCCTTCTTTCCCTCGCAAAGATCAGTGCAGATGAAATCTTGGCCGTCGCGGCGCACGGGCAGACGTTGTTTCACGACCCGCCGGACACGATCCAGTGGATCGATCCCGCGTTGCTGGCGGCCGAGACCGGCTGCCCGGTCGTGAGCGACTTCCGCCGAGCGGACTGTGCGGCCGGGGGGCAGGGCGCGCCGCTCGTGCCGTTTGCCGACTACGTCTTGTTCCGCCATCCCAGCAAAACCCGCGTCCTGCTCAACCTGGGCGGAATCGCCAACATCACGTATCTCCAGGCCGGCGGCGGGATCGACCAGATTCGCGCGTTCGACACCGGCCCGGCCAACTGCATCAGCGACTTGCTGGTTCGCGCCGCCGACCCCGCCGGGCCGGGCGTGGACTTGGGCGGCGCGATCGCCGCCCGGGGCAAACCTGTCTCGGCGATCCTCGATCCCGTGCTTTCCGATCCGTATTTCGACAAGCCGCCGCCGAAGAGCACGGACGTGCCGGCAATGGTGAAGCTGTTCCAACGTGCCGGAATTGCCGTGACCCCGAGCACCTCGTTGGAAAACCTTCTCCAGACCGCCTGCCTGTTCACGGCAACCACCGTCGCCGATTCCATCCGCCGGTTCTGCGACCCGTTTCCCGACGAATTGATCGTCAGCGGCGGCGGCGTTCATAACGTGACGCTGGTCGACCTTCTTCGGGATCGTCTCGGCGCGGTAACCCTTCTTCGCGCCGACGAACTCGGCGTTCCGAGTGAAGCCAAAGAAGCCCTCGCTTTCGCGCTCCTCGCCGCCGCCACGTTGGACGGCGAGCCGTCCAACGTTCCCGCGGCGACCGGCGCCAAGCGGGCCGTGGTATTGGGGTCGGTGACGCCTAAACCCTGACAAAGGCCGTGCAACGTGTTGGACGTTCCCCGGCCCGTCGATTACGACATTCTAAACTGATGAACGACCGTTCTAAATTACTGACCGAGCTGCGGCTTACCGAATCGATGGCGCTCGACGCGATGAGCGTCGAGGACGCGCTGGCGGTTATGCACGCGCAGGACGCCAAGGCGGTGGAGGCTGTTGTCGCGGAGAAGGGCAATGTCGCAAAAGCGGTCATGCTTGTCGCCGATGCTTTGAAAGCCGGGGGCCGGCTGATCTACGCCGGGGCGGGGACGAGCGGGCGGCTGGGGGTGTTGGACGCGTCGGAATGCCCGCCGACGTTTCGCAGCGATCCGGAGCAGGTGCAGGGGATTGTCGCTGGCGGAATGGAAGCGATGTTCCGGGCCAAGGAAGGCGCCGAGGACAGCGCCGAAGGCGGCGCGGCCGCGATGGACGAGAAGAAGGTCGGGCCGAATGACGTCGTCATGGGCATCGCCACCGGCGGGACGACGCCGTTCGTTCACGGCGCGCTGCGCCGGGCGGCGGCGCTGGGCGCAAAGACGATCTTTTTGTCCTGTGTTCAACCCGTTCGCGACGAGCCGCCGGTAGACGTCGTCATCCGCCCGCTCACGGGGCCGGAGGTGTTGACCGGTTCCACACGCCTTAAGGCGGGCACTGCGACGAAACTCGTGTTGAACCAGATCACCACGCTTGCGATGGTGCAGATCGGGAAGGTCTACGAAAACCTGATGGTCGACATGAAGGCGTCGAACGCAAAGCTCGTCGACCGCGGCGCGCGGATGGTCGCCACGCTGACCGGCGTCAGCCGGGAAGAAGCGGACGCGCTGCTGCGGCAAGCCGACGGGCACGTGAAAGTTGCCGTCGTCATGCACGGCCGGGGCGTGGACGCCGAAACGGCGACGAAATTACTTCAGGCCGGCAACGGCAACCTGCGCGCGGCGCTATCATTGAAGAACTGAAACTGGAGCGGCATGAAACGATTTCGCATGGGCATCGCACTCGGCATTCTCGCGTCGCTGTCACTTTCCGCCTTCGGCGACGAATCGAAGCCCGGCACGCAGCACGGTGAAAAGCTCGACAAGCAGGTCACCGTCACCGTTCGGGCCGACTATCTCGTGTACCTGCCGAAGGAGTATGGCAAGGACGCCCAGAAGAAGTGGCCGCTGATTCTTTTTCTGCACGGCAGCGGCGAGCGCGGGTCGGATCTGAACAAGGTTAAGTTGCACGGGCCCCCTAAGGTCGCTGAGGCTAAGAACCTTCCTTTTGTTGTCGTGTCGCCGCAATGCCCGGACGGGCAGTGGTGGAAGTCGGACGTGGTGGCGACGCTGCTTGATGAGGTGCTCGCGAAGTACAGCGTCGACCCGGATCGCGTGTACCTCACCGGCCTGAGCATGGGCGGGTTCGGCACGTGGCAGACGGCCATCGATTACCCGGACCGCTTCGCCGCGATCGCGCCGGTCTGCGGCGGCGGGAATCGTTACCTCGCGGCCGGAATCAAGAACGTCCCAGCCTGGGTCTTCCACGGCCAAAAAGACAAGTCCGTCCCATTCTCCGCCAGCGTCGAGATGGCGACGGCGTTAAGGCAATCCGGCGGCGACGTGAAGCTCACGGCTTACCCCGAAGCGGGGCACGACTGCTGGACCGTCACCTATGACAGCCCCCAGTTGTACGATTGGTTCCTGAAACACAAGCGCGGCGAGCACGCCCCCGCGGAAGAAATCCCGGTCGCGGGCAAGCCCGTTCGCTAAATAGGCTCATGCACGCTTTGGTTCTCAGCGTCTATACCCAAAAGATATGGCGCTCACACACGCCGGGGTAGAGCGCAGCGCCGCCCCGGATTTTTTCCGTCTCATGCCACGAAGAATCCGGGGCGGCGCTGCGCTTTCAGCCTGTGAAGATTTACTTGGCGCGGGCGTCTCGCCCGCGTTCC
>JBKJRK010000352.1:0-7488 GCA_046593135.1 Tepidisphaeraceae bacterium
GTGAGGCTCGTCTTGCCGTCGCCGGGGCTGGCGCTGGTGACCGCAAACACCCGGCGTTCGCCGTCGACGCCAAGCCCGCCGCCGTTGATCTGCAACATCGTGCGGATCTGGTGGACGCAGTGGGCCGCGATGGCGGCTTGCTCGGGGTCGCTGAGCCGGTCGGGCAGGTTCGGGAGAATGCCGAGCAGCGTGATGCCGGCCATTTCGGTGCTGGCTGCTTCGTCGCTGTAGCGGTAGCGGGTGTCGAGCAGGCCGATCATCATCAGCAGCCCGAGCGGGATCGCGCCGCCGCCCACAAATCCGACGAGGGCGAGCCTGGTGCGGTTGTCGATCGGGTCCTTGGGCAGATCGCCTTCGGAGATGACTTCGGTGCGGTTGAGGTTATCGAGTTGGAACGTGAGCCTTTCGATCTGGTCGGCGGCTTCCTTCTCGACGAGCCGCTGCTCGTCGATCGACCGGCGGGCCTGCTCGATCTGCTGCTTGACGTTGCTGACGGCCGCGGCATTTTTCTTCTGCTCTTCGACCATCGTTTCGAGTCGGGCGATAGTGGCCTTCATGTCGTCGACGTTCTTGAGGACATAGCCTTCGCCTGAGCCGGTTCCACCGTTGAACCTGCCGCCCTTGTATTTCGCCCGAAACCACTCAGCTCGTTCACTGATAAGATCATCCTGAATCTTCAGTTGTTGAGCCAATACGCGCATCCGCGGCTGGTTCTCCAGAGCGCCGCCGATCTTGGCGGTCTTCATCTCCAGATCGATTTTCTCACGGAGGGCCACGAGGGTTCCCATGCGCGGGTCAATAAGACTAATGTCTTCGACGGCCATGTCTTCGCTCGTCGGGCCGTTCGGCGCGTCGACGACGGCAAGTTCGCCCTTCGCTTTCTGAAGCTCGCTTTGAAGGGTCGCAACTTCTCTCCAACCGGTGTCGGCGAGGATGGTCAGGTCTTGGGTGCCGTACTTGCGGCCAAGTTCTTCGATGGTGCGGTTCGCGTCATTAGTGAAACGATTGGCTTCGGCGCGTTTTTTCTGCCAACTATCCAGTTTAACCAACAGGTTGTTGCCTTCCGTAGGCGCCAAGGATTGGCTGTAGCTCTTGATGACGGCTTTTACCCCGGCTTGGGCGACGACCGGGTCCGGGTGCGTGTAGGTGACTTGAACGAACTCCGTGCCCTTCAGGAATTCGGCCTTGAGGCCCGGCGTGAATGCGGAGATCGGGTCCGCCGGCAGGTTGGGGTTGGCGGCTTGCCAGTCGGGGTGCTTCACGGCGAGCTTAATGAGCCGCTCGCTCATCAGAATGCCTGCCTGACTCGACATGTGCCGTTCGTACATGGCCATGACGGTGTCAGCTTTGTCGAGGCTGATCATGGTCGGGCGGACCTGAATGGCGCCCTTGCTGACGTACCCCGGCTCGCCCGTCAGATAACCCCCGGCGGCGCCGGCGGCGGCACCCATGAGCGCAAGGACGGTAGCCAACGCGTACCGCCCGCGCATCGAGCGGTGGATGCGGTGGAGCGGGTTGACCGGCGGCGCCATCGGCGAGGCGAGCGCGGTATTACCCGCCGCCCAGGGTTCAATCTGGGTCGCGGGGCTACGGTAAGCGAGCTGGAAGTCTTGGCTCATGGGAGAAAAGTGGTCAGAGGAAAGTAGTCAATAGACGGTATTCAGTAGACGGTAGGGAAGACCATACGACCTTCCCGCTTTTTACGGCACTCGGCACTCAGTCCTTACTTGACGTTGGCGTCACTCAGCACCGTCAGAACCTCAATGTTGCTACCCATCAGCGTTTTGAAGATCTCGTCGCGTTTTTCACGCGGGAGATCCGCTTCGTCGGCCAGGAACACGAACTGAAATTGGGCCGCGCCGAAGTATCGCCTCTGATAGTCTTCGGCCGCCTTGTTGACGGCCTTGATATCCCGCACGATTCCTACACCCGGAACCACCAGGAAGTTATAGACACATCGCCGCACCGGCTGACCCTGACTGTATCGTTCAAACGTGTACTCGGTACCGATAATCGTCACATTGCCGATCTGCCAATCACGATCTCGCTTATCAATCAGCGGCTCGCCGCTATTGGGATAGCAGTTTTCCGGATAATGGCCCACCATGTCGCGCGAATTCCAGCACTGCACAATTAAAACATCGCACACGCGGGAATTGCCCCGAACCTGTTCTTTGGAGGGGCTGTCCGCGTACCGGCGGCTCAAAATTTTATTGGGCCTGAGGAGCCGGACGGCTTCGGTTGTCGGTTCGATGTCTTGCCCGGCCCAGTTGCTGCCGTCCGCGCCCGGGATGAGCCAGCCGAACTTGGAAATCGACTCCTCCGCTCGCTTGTGATACGCGGCCGCGTCCGCAGCCTTCACGTGCGTGGACTTCTCCACCGCAATGCCCCCCAGGATGCCAACGCATAAAAGCGGGGGGGCGAGGATGGCGGTGAGAGATTTCAATACCGTTCCTTTTACTTTACACTATCAAGTGAGTAGCATCCAATGCAAGGTTAAATCGGAAATTTTGGTCAATTTTATTAACTCTATGTCATGAAGCTAGTGTGTAACGCATGACGGGCAGCATCGCCCACCGAAGAATCTTGATAATGCCCAGGAGGATGAGAAAGGCCAACGGGAGCATGGCCCAGCCCGCATAATTATGGAATTTCAGGGCAAAATCCTGCGACGAATACCCGTAGAACCACGCCGTCGGCAGGATGCGAAGCAGGTTGCACCCGATCGTCACGAGCGGGCTGGCGAGCAGGATGGCGAAGCGGACGCTGTTGCGAAGGGGCAGGCCGAATCCGAAGGCGTAGCTGACGAGCAGGAGTGCAAAAATGCCCCGCACGCCGTTGCACGCCTCGGCGATCGTCACAGGGACGCCGTTGATGACGAGCATATTTCCCGACCGCTCACTCGCAACGCCCAGCACGCCGAACATGGTGTTCGAGATCTGCGCCGTCCACGTTTGCAGCGGCACGGCGATTTCCTGCCGCACGTTCGGCGGCATCGGCACCAGAAACACCAGAACCGCGACGGCCGGGAAGAACCGGAAAATCAGGTGCTTACCGAGGATTGCCACCATGCAGCCCAGAACAACCAGAACCGAACCGGCGTGAAAGAGTGCCTGGTACTGGCGGTAAAATCCGTACGAAGCGATTCCCCATCCCGCGGCCGTTAGGATTGGACCGAGAAGCGTCCCGATCGGCTTACAATGGCGAATGCGCATCCGCCGAACCCACACCATCCACGCCGCCACCACCGGCACGAGGAAAATGTGGCTGTATTCCTGGTCTTTCCAGGCGATTTCGCCGATTTCCAACCACGCGTCCCCCGTCGCCAGCACGCCCAGCGCCGCCAAGCTCACGGCGGCAACGCCGTGCCGGGCGGTCCAACGGTCGGTCCTGAGCGGTCGAAGGATCATGCGTTAAAAACCTGGGAGACGAACGGGTTGTCTTCAATCACAAAACCGGCCCGAGGACGGGCCGGCTCTACTTACCGGGTGAGCCGGCCCGTCCTCGGGCCGGTTCTTGGGGCCAACACCTCAGATCGTGCAACCCACCCAGCAGCGCTGCCTCACATGTCCTGCCCGCGCGGTCAAACGGCAGCAGCGGCGGTAGCCGGGGCAACTTTTTGCAGGGCGTCAAATCCCTTCGGGCGTCGCACTTTGGCGTCAGCCGAGCAAACCAATTGGTCAACGACGGTCTTGTCGCGGCGGACGACCTGTCCGGGGCAAACCAGCGTCCGCACCAGCACAGCGCCCGCTTCCACTACGCTGCCCGCCAGCACGATCGAGTCATGAATGCGGGCCGAAGCATCAACCTTCGCGCCCAACTCGACCAATGCAAACGCCGGGCTCCAGTCTTCCGCCAGCGGATCGGCAACAATCGGCTTTCCCTGCCGACGACGGTGATGAAACCTCAAAGCCTGTACGTAATCTTCCAGCGTCCGGATCGGCAAACCAGTGGGCCGGCGACGCTTCACCACCCGCACCTCGTGGTTTAACGCAATTTGCGGCAGCGCCTGCTCTTTCATGTCAACATAGCCTGCATCGGCAATGTTTCGCAACGTCTTGCAGGCGATAAGCATGAGCCCGCTTGGGGTGCCGTCGTCATGACTGATGACACTGATGTCGCCGGCTTTGCGCGTCATCGCGGCCACGATGGTCGGCAACGGGTCGAGCAAAATTTGGGCCGCATTGGCCATCAAGATCAGGTCGTCGTCCGCGTAGTCGTTCGCCAGGTCGCGCAAAACGCCGCCCGTGCCGCGAAAGTCAGACGCGTCGCGTTCGACGCGGAACGCCCCGTAGTGCTTCGGGCCGGGGTTGGTCGGCTCCGGCGTGTTCTGGTTGACCATCACGCGGACCGGCAATTTTTCGAGTCCGATCGATTTGGCAAGGTCGGCGGCGCTGTTGATCCAGTGGCTGAGGACTGTGCCGTTGTCATCCATCGGAAGGTCGAGCACGGAGCGCCCGGACAACTGCATCAACGGACTCGGGCGAACCGAACCGCCGAGCAAAACCAACGCGCGCAGCCGGGCGAGTGACGGGGCGGGCTGCCGCTGCTCGGTTTCGAACGGGGTGACACGCGCTTCGGCGACCGTCTCGCGGTCGCGGCGAGCGGCCGGCTCACTTGCGTCTCTCGCAAGATGCGGCGCGGCGTCAGGCATGACGGCGGCGGAATCGCCGGGAAGGGGGGTCGCATGCCCGTTACCGTTGATCGGGCGAATGGATTCGACCGAGGTTGTCGCACGATCCCGATTTCCTCGGCCAATCTTTGCCAAACGGTTTGGGATTCCCTTCAGGACAGATTTTGCCAGGAGGGATGAGGCAAACGGTAGACCCACCACGACGTAGCGGTGAAACAAACGTTTCGGCTCCTGGAACAGGCGGTGCGCCCATTCGAGCCCCGAGACCTGCATCCACCGCGGCGCGCGTCGCACGTCGCCGCAGAGAAAACTGAACGAATTGCCGACGCCGAGCCACCACGCTTCGGGGAGAATCGGCCGCAGGCGGGCGATGAGTTTTTCCTGTTTCGGGGAACCCAGGGCGACGTAAACGATGTCGGGTTTGGCGGCGATGAGAATGCCGACAATGTCGGCCATGTGACGCGCGTCGTTTTCAAATCCGAGCGGCGGATAGTAGGTCCCCACGACTTTCAGCCCGGGAAATCGTTCGGTCAACACGCGGGCGGCGCCCTCGGCGGTTCCTTCGGACCCGCCGAGCAGATAAATGGATCGGCCCCGGGCGGCGGCGGCGCCGGAAAGCGTCGTAATCAGGTTCGAGCCCGCAACGCGCTCAGGGAGCGGCGTGCCCTGGAGCTTGCTCGCCCAAACCAGCGGCATTCCGTCCGCGACGACGAGGTCGGCTTCGGCAACCAAGGCGCTGAACGCGAGGTTTTTCTTGCAACGTTGCAGGTGGTCGAGATTCGGGGTCACGAGCATTCCGCCGTGACCCAGGTCGAGCTCGTCGAGAATGTGGGCGATGCACTGCACTTCCGTAATCGCGTCCAGGCGAACGCCCGAAAGCGTCACGGCCGGGAACCGCCGGCCGGCGGCGGAACGGGAACCGATCTCCGGTTTTCGTTGGATCGGAGCGCCGCCTTTGCGGGGCAACGGCGCGGGGGTCGGTTCCGAGTTCTCGGCCGACTCCCAGGATGGATCGTCGTAACGTAAGTACATAACGAGTTCTGACTCTTCTCAACCCTCACGGCGGTCCGAAAAAACGAGCCGCCGTGGGCGAAGACACAGCTTGCGCCCCGTCGGTGGTCAGGTGCAGCCCGGGATTCGGATTTTTAAACCGACGCCGTCGGTATCCGGAGGCCGGGCAGCCTGAACAAACAGCCCCGGCAGAGGTTCGCGCTTACCCACTAAGTGCAGTAGGAATATCGCGCCCGCCCCCTCAGAATGCAACTGGAAAACACCCGGGGGCCAGAGCCGTTCGTCATCAGGTTTATCGGCTCAAACGGCTTGGGGCGGTTAGCGGCGGGCTTTATTTAGTCCCAACGGTAGATCGCTAAATTGCCCGTTCTGCGCGAGATAGGGCGTATTTTATCGGTCCTTCTCAAACCGGCTCTGCGGGAAGCGCGACGGCAGTGATTTGCCGTCGCAGTCGGGCAAGATTGGTGTGCAGAGAGAACTCATTTTCCACGTGCCGGCGGCCTTCCAAGGCGAGCCTTGCCCGTAGGGATGGATCGTTGGCAAGCCGGCCGAGGTCCAGAGCCACCTGCTGAGGCTGGTCGCCGGGGACTAGTAGCCCCGTCGAGTTGTTGACCACAAGCTCGCGGATGGCCGGGAGGTCGCCGGCCAGAACCGGCACCCCGCACGCCATCGCTTCCATGAGCACGACCGGAATGCCGTCGCGGTCGCCGTGGCTATCCTCGCGGCAAGGAAGTGCAAATACGTCGGCTTTGGAAAAAAGCTCGCGCACCCGCTCATTGCCCACCGCGCCGAGCCAGTCGATCGAATCAAAGCAGGCGAGTTCCGTTGCCAGCGCTTCGAGCCGTGCCCGCTCCGGCCCGTCGCCGGCGACTGTGAGCCGCCAGCGGCGCTTGGTTTCAGCGCTCATCATTGCCAATCCGCGAATCAGCGTGTCGACGCCTTTCTTCTCGACGAGCCGGCAAACGGTTAACACGTGCAGCGTTTCGCCCGGCGGAATCTCCCGCCCCGTATCCGCCTTCGGCGTCCAAGACGCCACGTCGACGCCGCAGCGGATGACAGGATACCGCTCGTCCCCGCCTTGCCGGATCTCCCGATAAAAATCGCGGTGCCATTCACTGATGCACGCCACGAACGCCGCCCGCTCGAGCTTTCTGGATAGAAGCGCCCGGCGTTGGAACAAGTCGTTTGCGTGCCCTGTGAAACTGAATGGGATGCCGAGTTGACGGGCCGCGTACATGCCGACGGTCGTCGGTGCGTGGGCGAAGTGGCAATGCAGGTGTCGCACGCCCGCCTGGCGAAGTTCTTTCGCCGCGCCGACAGCCGCGACCGCCTGCGCGACGAGCTTGACCCGCGCGCCCGCGCGCATCCGTTCCCCCGGATTGAGCGCGTCGCCAATCGCCCGGCCAATTGTCCCCAGCGTGCGAAGCGGATGAATCGCCGCCTCGGACAGCGCCGCCCACACTGTCGCGCCCTTCCCGCCGCCGTAGAGATAGACGGTCCCGTCTCGAAGGTCAGCCAACTCCGCCGAGGAATTATCGCCCGGCTCGTTCAAGCTCACCGTCCGCACCTCCCACCCCTCGGCGCGCAAGCCCCGCACTTCGCGATAAACAAACGTCTCGCTCCGTGCAGGAAACGCGGCGGCAATGTAGGCGACGGAAACGTTCACGTTGATGGTTGTCGGCGCGAGGCGGGATTGGGTCAAGCCGTTCGATGACGTCTGACGTCGAAACAGGGTCGCGGCCGCCGGTGCGACGCCCCTCTTCTTGCCCCGCGAAGAAGAGCATTATCCCTTAGGTCAGCGAATAAGCCTCCATGCCTGACCTCGGTCAACCGCCCGGGTATGC
>JBKJRK010000434.1:0-3080 GCA_046593135.1 Tepidisphaeraceae bacterium
TCGCCACCTTGTTGTTCTCCTCGTCGCCGACGAGGTTCCGCCAGACGGCATTGAGGAACCGAGTCATGCCGACGATGTCGCGCGTGTTCCACGGCTTCTGGGCTTCGAGGGGGCCCATGTACATCTCGTAGAGCCTGAACGTATCGGCGCCGTAATCCTTCACGATCTCGTCGGGGTTGACGACGTTCCCCCGGCTCTTGCTCATCTTGAACGACTCGGCCTTTACCTTCGTCTCGGGGTTCGACTTCAGCACGTATGCGTCGCCGCGCTTGGCGATCTCGTCCTCGGTTACTTTTCGCGGCGGTTCCTCAACCGTGTGGTACTCCATCTCGCCGAGAATGAGCCCTTGATTCACCAGCCTAGCAAACGGCTCGGCCGTCGAGACGTGCCCGAGATCAAACAACACTTTGTGCCAAAACCTCGCATACAGCAGATGCAGCACCGCGTGCTCGACGCCGCCGACGTAGAGGTCGACGGGCATCCAGTATTTTTCCTTTTCAGGGTCGATGAACCGATCAGGGTTTTTCGGATCGATGTACCGCAGGTAATACCAACACGAGCCCGCCCATTGCGGCATCGTGTTCGTCTCGCGGATGAACGTCCGGCCCTCGCGTTGAACCGTCAGCCAGTCCTTCGCCTTGCTCAACGGCGGCTCAGGCGTGCCGGTCGGCTTGAAGTCGGCCATCTCGGGCAGCACGAGCGGCAGTTCCGTTTCATCGATCGCGTACGGATTGCCTTCCTCGTCCAGCAGGATCGGGAACGGCTCCCCCCAGTACCTCTGCCGGCTGAACAGCCAGTCGCGCAGCTTGTACTTGATCGTCCGGCGGCCCGTGTTTTCGATCTCCAGGGCCTCGATAATCCGCAGCTTGGCTTCTTCAGTGGGCAGGCCGTCGATTAGCTCGGAATTGACGGCGACGCCTTCGTCGGTAAAGGCGCGGTCCAACGTGGCATGGGCTACCAGCCCATGGTCTTTATTTTCCGAAGAAGACACGGGCAGGTTGCCCGTGCCACTGCGCGGCGCGACCACTTGCCGGATCGGCAAGTCAAACTTCTTCGCAAATTCGAAGTCCCGCTCGTCGTGTGCCGGCACCGCCATGATCGCGCCCGTGCCGTACCCCATCATGACGTAGTCGGCGATGTAAACCGGAATTTTCTCGTCGTTGATCGGGTTGATCGCGAACGCGCCGGTAAAGACGCCTGTTTTTTCTTTGGCGTCTGCCATGCGGTCGCGGTCGCTCTTGCCGGCGATCGTCGTGCGGTAGGCTTCGATGCTCTCCCGCCGGGCGGCGGGGGTGATGCGGTCGACGAGCGGGTGCTCGGGGGCCAGCACCATATACGTCGCGCCGTAGAGCGTGTCCGGGCGGGTCGTGAAGACGGTGACGGCAAGGTCCGCCGAGCGATCTTCATCAATGTCCCCCTCACGCTCGGTTCGCGCGACATTTTCGTCCGGCGGGACGATTTCAAACTCAATCTCCGCCCCCGTACTGCGGCCGATCCAGTTCCGCTGCATCTCTTTCAGCGATTCCGGCCAGGCGAGTCCGTCCAGGTCGGCGATCAACCGATCCGCATAGGCTGTGATGCGGAGCATCCACTGCCGCAGCGGGCGCTTCTCGACGGGGAACCCGCCGACTTCACTCTTGCCGTCGATCACTTCTTCATTCGACAGCACCGTGCCCAGCCCCGGACACCAATTCACCGGCACTTCATCGGTGTACGCCAGCCGCTGCGCGTCGATTACCTCGCGCTGCTCCTCCGGCGACAGCTCCCGCCAGAGGCGTTCGAGCCGGACGTCGCCGCTGATGGCTTCCATCCCTTCCTGCACCGGGTTGATGTGCAGGCTATTGTCTGGAGCAATCACGAGGTTTTCGTTGACTAGCTCCTGGAGCAAGTGCCCGATCGGCTTCGCCTTCTGGTCGACGGGGTCGAAGTAGCTGTTAAACAGTTGCAGGAAGATCCACTGCGTCCACTTGTAGTAGCCGGGGTCTGTCGTATCGACCTCGCGCTCCCAGTCGTAGCTCAGGCCGAGCATTTGGATCTGCCGGCGAAAATTATCGATGTTGTTGCGCGTCGTCTCGGCGGGATGGACGTTGTTTTTGATCGCGTACTGCTCCGCGGGCAGGCCGAACGCGTCCCACCCCATGGGATGAAGCACGTTGTAGCCTTGCATGCGCAGGAACCGGCTGACGATGTCAGTCGCCGTGTAACCCTCGGGATGGCCGACGTGAAGGCCGGCGCCGCTGGGGTAGGGGAACATGTCCAGAACGTAGGCCTTGGGCATCGTCCCGGCGTCGACGGGGTCGAACGCGCGGAAGGTCCTATTCTCCAGCCAGTAACGCTGCCACTTCTTCTCGATGGCCGTGAAGTTGTATGCCATGGGAGGGCGATCTTACGGGTTAAGCCGCCTGCGGGCGAGTCGTCTGGAAACCTAAACGTAAAACCGATCGGGCCTCCGGCGTGCGTCACGTTTTACGCTTTACGTTTTCTCGATCATTCGTCCGATAAGTACAAGGAGGGACAGCCCTCAAGTTTTTCCCAAGTTCCCGCCGGGCCGCTCCGATAATTTCGGTGGAGAAGAGGCGGGTCGGATTTTGAGGAAGGTAGCGTCTCCATGCTGCTCTTACGCGAGCCGATGCAACTGGACGAAGTGGCCCCGGGTTCCGACGAGACCGAGCGCCGCCGGGGGCTTCGCATTCGGCAGAACCGTCCGGTCAAGGTCTACGAGCCGACGACGTCGCGCTACTTCGGCGGCCAGACCGAGGACATAAGTGTAACCGGGCTGCGCATCGAGCTGCCGGCCTTCGTGCCGGTGCGCGTCGGGGAAGTGCTGAGCATCCACGTCGGCCCCAACCAGAGCGGCCAAGTGCTCGCCAACCGGCGTCAGATGATTCCCGCACGCGTGGTCTGGGTAAACCGCAGCGGCCGACGGGTCGATGCGAAGCTCGAGGCCGGCGTGGAATTCCTCGCCAGCATCGCCGCCCACCTTGACGCGGCGTGAGCGGTTCGTGCGTCGAGCGAACAGTACATTGTCGCCCCACCCCTCGGATTAACCTCCGAGCGGCGCGGGCGACACAAGCTTCCGA
>JBKJRK010000491.1:0-4361 GCA_046593135.1 Tepidisphaeraceae bacterium
CGAGTTGACGACCTACGGCGCCGACGGCGCGCGGCTCGAGATGTCGGGCGGCGAGGATGTGCCGGGCTTCGAGATGACCGGCGGCTCGCTCGGCCACGGACTCGGCCAAGCGGTGGGCATGGCGCTCGGGGCTCGGCTCGATCGACGCGACGCCCGCATTTTCAACCTCCTGTCCGACGGCGAACTGCAAGAAGGCTCGACGTGGGAAGCCGCCATGTCGGCGTCACACTACAAACTCGATCACTTGTTCGCGTTCATCGACTGCAACAACCAGCAGGCCGACGGCCCGCCGGGCGCGATCATGGGCATTGAACCGGTGCACGAAAAGTGGCTGGCTTTTGGCTGGGACACGCAGCGGATTGACGGGAACGACGTCGGCGCCTTGATCACTGCGATTGAGCGGGCGAGGGGCGCGCCCGGCAAGCCCCACGCCATCGTGCTCGACACGCTCATGGGCAAGGGCGTTACCACGTTCGAGCGGCGGGAGAAGAACCATTTCATCCGGGTTGAGCCGGAGGAATGGGAACTCGCCCGGCGTCAGTTGGAAGAATCAGCCTGATTGGTGACGAACAAATGACGACATCCGAACAACCGATCGCCGCCGCGGGCCGCACCGGAAACATCCTGACGTCCGACACCGGCGGCGCCGCGCACACCGAAACGGCGCCGTTCGGGCATGCACTGGTCCGCGCGGCGGAAGCCAACCCGCGCATCGTCGGGCTGACCGCGGACCTCGGAAAATACACCGACATTCACGTCTTCCGCGACCGCTTCCCCGATCGGTTTTTTCAAATGGGCATGGCCGAGCAAAACCTGGTCGGCGTAGCCGCGGGGCTGGCGCGGACGGGGTTCGTGCCGTTCGCCACGACGTACTGCGTTTTCGCCACCCGCCGGGCTTACGACTTCATCGCCATCGGCGCGGCGCTCTCGAAAATGAACGTGAAGATCATCGCCGGCCTGCCAGGCCTGACCACCGGCTACGGCGGCACGCACCAAGGCATCGAAGACCTCGCGCTGATGCGGGCCATGCCAAACCTCGTCGTGATCGACCCGTGCGATGCCACCGAAACCGTGCAGGCAACCCGGGCCGTCGCCGAGTACGACGGCCCCGTCTACATGCGGCTTCTCCGCGGTCAGGTGCCGGTCACCCTCGACCCGGCTACATATCGCTTTGAGATCGGCAAGGCGAAGCTGCTCCGCGAAGGCGACGACATGGCCATCATCAGCACCGGGCTGATGACGGCCCGCGCTTTAACGGCGGCGGCGGGCCTTGCGAAAGAAGGAGTGCGGGCGGCTGTCTTGCACGTCAGCACCATCAAGCCTTTCGATAAGGCCGCCGTCCTCGAACTGATCGGGCGCGTGGGCAACGTGGTGACGGCTGAAAATCACGTCGTGACGGGCGGGCTGGGCAGCGCGGTGGCGGAAACGGCGGCCGACGCGGGAGTTCGGATCAAGCTGCGCCGAGTCGGCATTCCAGATTGCTTCTGCGAAAGCGGGTCTATCCCCTACCTGACCCGCCGATACCAAATGGACGCACCGGACATCGCGGCGGCGGCGCGGGAACTTCTAACGAAGAATTCCTAACTAAACGGTTGAACGGCAAGATGCCAAGACCGCCGAGAAAGATCGCCAAGAGGAAAACGCGATGCACGGCGATCGTGTGGAAGGTCAGTCAAAAGCCATCGTGTTTTCTTGGCGTTTTGATCTTGGCGTCCCTGGCATCTTGGCGTTCATTTCCTCTCTTTTTTGTCAGGAGTTCTAAAATAGTGCGCGGCGGTTAGTGGCCGCGTGACGAGAACATGCCTCGAAGAAGTACGCCCATCCCGACCACGACCGCCTCGCGTCCCGCGCGCGGGGAGTCGCGGCAGGGGGCGGCCACGACGACGGCGCTGGCGTATCTCGCGCAGGTGTGCGAGAAGCGGCCGCCGTTGAGCGAGCACTCGCCGATCTGGATGCGTCACGGGCGCGTTAGTTCGGGCCTTGCATCGCCGACGCCGGAACAGCACCCGTGTTGTGAATTCGGCATCGGACTTTCGGGGCGAGGGGTGGAACTCGTCGGCGCCGAACGGATCGTGCGTGGACCGGGCGATGTATTTATCGCCGGGCCCGGGCTCCCGCATTGGATCGAGATCACGGAATACCCGATGGATTTCATCACCGTCTTCTTCCTGCCGAGCCTGCTGATCGAAGCAGGGCCGGAGGGCGACGGGTTGCGGGTCTTGCAGCGGTTCGCGACGGCGCGTTCGGCGCGGGAACGGATCATTCACGCGCCCGCCGACATCACGCGTGCTTTAGAGGACGGGTTTCGGCAGATGGCCCACGAGTGGGATCATCCCGGCTTCGGCCGCGAGCTGCGACTTCGCACGTTGCTGTTGGACATGCTGGTCAAATTAATGCGGTGGGAGGATCAGCTCGCCTCCCGATCCGATGCGCCGCCAACCGACATCAAGGGCCAACCGGCGGAACTTGCGTCTGAATCGTCGTGGCGCGCCGTTCATCGGGCGCTCCAATACCTGCGCGACCATTTCGCGGACCTCATCTACGCCGACGACGTCGCCGCGGCGGCGGGGCTCACGCGCACGCAGCTCCAACGCGCGTTCCGCGCGACGTTGGGCGTGTCGTGGGGGCAGTATCTGCAGAGTTATCGCATTCATCAGGCGGCGACGTTGCTGTCGTCCACGGAATGTGGCGTGCTCGACGCGGCGCTCGCCGTCGGGTTTGAAACGCCGAGCCATTTTAACGCGACGTTCCGCTCCGTGATGGGTGTTTCCCCGCGGGAGTATCGACGGAACAGGACCACTGACACGGGCGGCTTGAATGGCGCTGAAAAAACGCATTGAACGCAATCCGGCGCCGCAGAAATCCCGCACGACGGCGCCTTCCGCCGGCGGCAACGGCACCTCCGGCCGGCGTCACGCCGTCAATCCCAGGAAAGCTCTTTCAACGTCCAGCGCGATGCGGATCGAGCGGATCGAGACCTTTCGCCCGGCCGGGCATCCCAACCTGTTGTGGGTCCGCATCCACTCGGCCGGCGGCCTCGTCGGGCTCGGGGAGACGTTCTACCTCCCCGCCGCCGTCGAAGCGGTCATCCAGGACTTCGCCGCGCCGATGCTGCTCGGCCAATCGGCGTTCGATCGCGAAAAGCATTGGCAGAATCTCTTTTGCTACGCCAATTTTTTTGGCCACGCCGGCGCTGAGATGCGGGCCATATCCGCCCTCGACATCGCCCTCTGGGACCTGCTCGGCCAATACACCAACCAGCCGATCTACAACCTGATCGGCGGGCGCACACGCGACACCATCCGCGTTTACAACACCTGCGTCGACACCCCCAAATACCGCGACCAAACCGGCTTTCTTGAGCGACCGGGGGAATTGGCGAAGTCGTTGCTCGACGAGGGCATCACGCAGATGAAGGTCTGGCCGTGGGACCGCTTCGCACCGCAGATGGAGATCAAAGCCATCACCGGCCCCGCCGGTTGGTCAGCCGTCGGACCGGTCGGACACGACCTGTCGCCCGAGCAACTCGCCGAAGGCCTCCAAACGGTAAAGCAAATCCGCAAGGCCGTCGGCGACCGCATGCAGATCTCGATCGAGGGACATTCGCGCTGGGACATCAACTGCGCCTTGCGCATCGCCCGCGCGCTGGAGCCGTACGACATCACCTGGATGGAAGATATCATCCAGCCGACGAGCGTCGATGACCTTGCCCGCCTGGTCCAGGAATCGCGCGTGCCGCAGTGCGTGAGCGAACGGCTGTTCACCCGCTACGCATTCCGCGACGTCCTGGAACGCCGGGCCGCCCACGTCGTCATGCCCGACCTGATCTGGACCGGCGGCATTACGGAAACAGTGAAGATTGCCGCATTGGCCGACACGTATCACCTTCCGATCGCGCCGCACGACTGCACCGGCCCGGTCAACCTGGCGGCATGCCTCCACGTGTGCGCCGCAGTGCCCAACACAATGGTCATGGAAGTCGTCCGCGGCTTCGTCAACGGCTACTACGCCGACCTGATGACGTCGCCGATCAAGCTGCGGGATGGAAAAATCGCTCTCGACTTCGGCCCCGGCCTGGGCACGGCGCTACGACCCGAAGTTCTCGCGCGAGACGACCTGCGGCGGCGCGTCTCGGACTTTGAAACCCGAATGACGAAAACGGAATGAAGCTATGAAAGCCGAACATCACATGAATCTGCCGCCGTCCGAACCACTCTTCACGCTTCGCTACGAACTGACGCGTCACCAGCGGCTCGGTCCTTTGCTTCGCCTATGGCGTGTGTGGGGATTGATGGCGCTGATCTGCATCGGCGGCGCGATCGTCGGGTGGGGGATGACGCGATCAAACTGGTTTTCGATTG
>JBKJRK010000496.1:0-5273 GCA_046593135.1 Tepidisphaeraceae bacterium
GATCGCGTCGGCGGGCAAAGTCGGGGAGTTGTTTCAATACACCGTCGGAAGCGTTTCCCTGCCGCGTCAGAAAAGCGCAATGATCCCGATCGTGACTGACCCCGTGCAGATCGAGCGCGTCAGCATCTACAACCAAAGCGTCATGCCGAAAAACCCGCTCAACGGGGCTCGCGTGCGCAACACCACCGGCAAGCATCTATTGCAAGGCCCCGTCACGGTTCTGGAAGTCGGCGGATACGCCGGCGACGCGCGGATCAACGACGTGCCGCCGGGGCAGGAGCGCCTGCTCAGCTACGGCATCGACCAGCAAATCCTCGTCGACGCGACGAAGAACCGCGAAGAGAGCACCATTCAAACGGGCAAGATTGTGAAGGGTGTTCTCAACCTCACGATGAAAGAGGTATTCCTCCAGGAATACCTCGCGGAGAACAAAAGCGACCGCGACAAGACGCTTCTGATCGAACACCCCGTCCGCCCGGGCTGGAAGCTGGTCGAGCCGGCAAAGGCCGACGAAACGACCGAGACCCTCCACCGATTCAAAGGCAGCGTGGGCGCGGGAAAATCATCAAAGCTGACGGTGAAGCAGGAACTGATCCGCGGCGAGTCCGTCGCGATTCTCCCGGCCGACCTCGGCCAGCTCGTCTTTTATTCCAAGGCCGGTGAAATCCCCAAGGAAGTCCGTGAAGCCCTCGCCGGGATCATCGCGGCCAAGCAGGCAATGGTCGAGACGGAACGGCAAATTCAGGAAAAGCAAAAGCGGATCAAGGACGTGACCCAGGAGCAGGCCCGCATCCGCGAGAACATGAAGACCGTCGCCCAGAACAACGAGTACTACCAGCGCCTGCTGAAGAAGCTCGACGAGCAGGAAACCGGCATCGAGAAACTTCAGATCGAAACCGACGACCTTCAGAAAAAGCTCGAGCGACAACGGACGGAGCTGGAGGACTCTCTGAATAATCTCAACGTCGGATAGGCCTTGCGACGACAAAACATTTACAAGGTGGAAAGTCTGCGACACAATCAGTTCGGGGTTGAACGCCGGATTTGAGACCGCATGGCCAAAGAACGAAACAACCTCAAGGCCGGTGTCTTTATCCTGGTGAGCATCGGGCTGATCGTCGGGGTGATCCTGTCGATCCAGGGGATCGGCCGGTTCTTCGTGCCGGAGCAGCGGCAGGCCGTCAGCTTCCGCCTGAGCGACGATCTCGGCGGGCTTCAGGTGGGGGACGAGGTTCGGCTGGGGGGATTTAAGGTCGGATCGGTCACCCGCATCGAGCTGCGGAATGATGTGCGGGAAGTGAGCCCTAAAACCGCGCCGTCGACTCGGCCCGCGGCGACACAGCCGGCCGGTGAACCGGAGGGGGGTCAGACGTCAAATACGCTGGCGGGGGATTCGAGCCGGTTGCTCGTGACGTTCACGCTGCCCACACGGTACGAGTTGCACGAAGACGCCGTCGTAGGGATCCAGACGACCGTGACCGGGACGGCGTGCCTCAACATCAGCAGTCTCGGCGCCGGCGCCCCCGCGACGCGCGAAGTCGCGCTCGTCGGCAGGCCGGCGGCGCTCAACGCGCTGCTGGCGAGCCTTGGCGAGATCGCGCCGGACATCAAGCCAATGGCGACCGACGCGCGCGCCGCCATCGGCGACGCCCGCGTGGCGGTCGGCAACGTCCGTGAGCAACTCAAGCCGACCCTCACGGAGTACAAGGAAGCCGGCACGCACCTCAAGGACATCCTCGGCGATACGAAAACCGATTTCCGCGGCACGGTGGCCAATCTGAACAGCGCCACCGGCACGATCAAGGACAAGCTTCCCGGCACGATGGATTCGGCCAACAAGCTGATCGCCCGGCTCGACACGACGATCGAAAATGCCCAGGGCACGTTAGAGGACGTGAAGAAGTCGATGGCCAACTTCCGCCAGGTCAGCCAAACGGCCCGCGAAGTGATCGCCGGGAACAAGGGCAAGCTCGACTCGATGATCGCGTCGCTGAAGACCACCGGCGACAACCTCAAGGCGGCCAGCACCGAGATTCGTCATAGCCCGTGGCGGCTGCTGTACAAGCCGGGCAAGGGCGAGGTGGCCAACCTCAACCTCTACGACACGGCCCGGCAGTTTGCCGACGGCGCGGGCCATCTCAACGAAGCCGCCCTCGCCCTACGCGATTCGCTGGCGGGCAAGGACGCGAAGCCGGAAGAAGTGAAGGAGCTCCTGCAAAAGCTCGACAAGAGCTTCGCCAACTTCAGGCAGGTTGAAGACAAGCTATGGACTTCTGTTCAGGAGTGATACGGTTCGACTTGATTCCCACGTGGCCCGTTTCATCGCCCACACGCCGGGGCAAAGCGAAGCGCCGCCCCGGATGCCCTCTGACTGGATGAAGTCCGGGGCGGCGCGGATACGCTCTGAGCCTGTGAAGATTTACGTGGCGCGGGCGTCTCGCCCGCGTTCCTCGTGTCGAAAACGCGGGCGAGACGCCCACGCCACGAATAAATTCACAAACTCTCTGCCCCGGCGTGGAGGTCAGTGGCGGTTTTGAATCACCCGAAAATTTGTCGTAAGTCAGTGGAGGGATCTTTAAGCATCTCCTCGCTCCCCTCGACCGCGAAGCGGCGCTGAACCAGTTCGCGGAGCGCTTCGGTTTCCCTCACCGCCCCGACTGCAAGCACCTGCGCCACCCGCCCGTCGGCGGCGATGCCGATCTCTGCAAAAACCGGGGAGTCCAAGCCCGGCGATCCGCGCAGCAAGCGCCGATCGACAAGCCGAGACTCGCCCCAGGCCTTTACATCAAGGTCGAAAACGCGTGTCGAGAAGCAATTCATCTCGGCGCACGCGTCGTTAGTGCCGGCCATGTTGCGCCCGGCGAGTCGTCCGGTGGCGACGGCGTTGTCCCAGTGCTCGGCCGTGCGGTATTTGCCGAACAGCGGGTCGAACACCGCCGCACAGTCGCCGGCCGCGTAGACGTTCTCGACGCTGGTCCGGCAGTGCGCGTCCACGAGGATCGCCCGCTCGGCTGCGATCGGTGAATTGCGGACAAGGCCTTTGTTCACCTTCGCGCCGACGGCGGCGATCAGGAAGTCGCAATCGATTGTTGGGCTGGTACTGCCTGCCGTGCCGTCGTCCAACACCACGCGCTGCACCCGGCCGTCGCCTTCGATTTGCACCGGGCGGGTACCGGGGTGAACGGTCACGCCGTGCCGCTGAAGGTAAAGCGACAGGAACCGCCCGGTCGCTTCGCCGGCGAAGCGGTCCCACGGGCGTGTCGACGCGACGAGATCGACCGCCATGCCGAGTTGCGTGAGCGAGCCGGCCAGCTCGACGCCGAGCAGGCCCGCGCCGACGACGACTGCCCGCCCGCGCCCGCCGAGCGAGTTGGGCCGGCCTTCGCGTTTCGCCTTGTCGATGGCGTTGTTCAGCCGGTCGGCGTCTTCGATCGTGCGCAGGTAAAAGACGTTGGGGAGGTCGGCGCCGGGTACCGCGAGCGGCGCGGGCGCGGCGCCGGTCGCGATCAGGAGCCGGTCGTAGGTGATTTCCTCGCCGTTATCGAGCATCACGGTCTGACGCGCGGTGTCGAGCTGCGCGACGCGCCGGCCGGTGCGCAGCTCGACGCGGTGTTCCGCGAACCACCCGACCGGAACGGTCGACAGCGCGGCGCGAGTCGTTTCACGGCGGAGGTATTGTTTGCTGAGCGGCGGGCGGTGGTACGGCCGGTTGATCTCCTGCCCGACGAGCAGGATTGATCCTTCAAAATCAATCTCCCGAATCGCCGCCGCCGCCGAGCTACTCGCCAGCCCGCCGCCCGCCAGAAGATACTTCACGTGCAAATGACTCATTCACGTCACCTTCGTACGGTTGTTCTCTTAATTCTATCGCTCCGGGAGGCGGGAAGTTCGGTAGGGAAAATCGAACCCGAAAACGAAAAATTTGAAATCTGAAAATTGAAACATCGAATTCCGCAGATCGGACCCCGCCGGCCCGTTTACAACTGTCTTGACGTCCGAACGCCGTCGGGCGAAAATCCATCCTATTATCCGGATGAAGCGATGATTGAATCGAAACCCCGGCGGCCCGAAAGCCTGCTCGGCTGGATGGGATGCTTGTCCGACCCGACGCGCCTGCGCCTGCTCCGGCTGCTGGAGCGGCACGAGCTGGGGGTGGTTGAGCTGTGCGACATCCTCCAGCTCCCGCAATCCACCGCCAGCCGGCACTTGAAGGTGCTCGGCGACCAGTCGTGGGTGGGCAGCCGCCGCGAGGGCACGACCCGCCTGTACCGGATGATCCTCGACGAGCTCTCCGTCCCGGCGAGAAAGCTCTGGCTGCTGGCGCGTGAGCAGACCGACGGCTGGGCCACGCTGCGACAGGACGAGCTGCGCCTCACCCGACTGCTCCGCGAGCGCGAGGCGGACGACGGGCAGGCGTTTTTTGCCGGGGCCGCCGCGGAATGGGACAAGCTCCGCCGGGAGCTTTATGGCGACGCGTTCACGGTCGACGCCATGCTCGCGCTGCTCCCCGGCGACATGGTCGTCGCCGACCTCGGATGCGGTACCGGCGAGTTGGCCGGCATGCTCGCGCGGGGCGTCGGACGCGTCATCGGGGTCGACAACTCCCCCGCCATGCTGAAGGCGGCCAGGAAGCGGCTGGCCGACCTGCCAAACGTCGAGCTCTGCCGGGGCGACCTCGCCGCCATTCCGATTGACGACGCTTCCTGTGACGCGGCCCTCCTGCTGCTCGTGCTGACGTACGTCGCCGACCCGCGCGCCTCGTTGCGCGAAATGGCGCGCATCCTGAAGCCCGGCGGGCGTGCCGTGGTCGTCGACCTGCTCCCGCACGACCGCGACGACTTCCGCCGCAGTATGGGCCAGCAGGCCATGGGCTTCTCGACCGATGCGATAAGCGACATGCTCGTCGCAAGCGGTTTTGACAAACCCGCCGTCCGTTCCCTCCCCCCTCAGCCGGGCTCCAAAGGCCCGGCATTGATGCTGGCAGTCGCGCGGCGCAGCGCGCACAATGCCGGCTAAAGCAGTTCGCTACGACCGTAGCGGGTATAGCCCCCCGTACGTCGGCTCGATCGGCCGCTTGCGGTTTCGCAGACCGAAAAGCACGCTTCGGTCTGCGAGAAACCGCAAGCCGCGGTCGGAGGCGCCGCTGCACCGGGAAAAGGTGAACTTGCCCTCACGGCTTATTGGATAAGGAGACAAGCCACGTCTCGAATGATAGGGTCTGCTATCGTCTGCATTCTGATCGCGCTCACGCCCACCCTGCGAGCTGCTGACAA
>JBKJRK010000070.1:0-7212 GCA_046593135.1 Tepidisphaeraceae bacterium
ATACGAGACTCCATCTGCCCGTCGGTGCGTTGGGATCGTTCGTATACTGTCGGCAGTATTGCTCCCGTTCCGGAATGAATGGCGGCGAGAAGAACTTCACCAACTCGCCGTCCTGAAGACGGTACACCTCGTCAAACTTTTTCTGCCATTCGGCCGGCTGTTCGTCCTGTGGCGCCTGTGCGGCCAGGCAGGCCAGCATCACCACAGCCAAGCTTCCGACCGTCCATTGCCGTCCCCGTCGCAGCATGCGTTCCGCCTTTGCCGAGCCAATAGGGTATGTTTATCGCACTGCGGGCGAGGGATCGCAACTTCCGAGTTGCCGGCTGCTAGACGCCTACCGGTGCGTCGGTATGATGACGGCTCCCTTAGGCTGCACCCCGATTTCTTGTCGCGAAAGAGAGTCGAACAGTGTCCGCCAAGCTTACTGCTTCTGCTTCCGACCAATTGCTCGATGCCACCGGCCCGCACCCGTTGGCGGCTACGGTTGAGCACATCCCCGTGACCGTGTATTCGTCCAGCGCCTCGGCGAGCAAGGCCGTCGCGCTCGAGATTGCGGATTTGATCCGGTCGAAGACGGCCAAGGGCGAAAAGACGGTTCTCGGGCTGGCGACGGGATCGACGCCCACGCGCGTGTACGACGAGCTGATCCGACTGCACCGCGACGAGAAGCTGTCGTTCAAGAATGTCGTCACGTTCAATCTGGACGAATACCTGCCGATGCAGCCGGACGAGTTGCAGAGCTACAACCGGTTCATGCGCGAGCATCTCTTCGATCACGTCGACATTCCAACGGGCAATCGGCACGTTCCGGACGGGACGCTGGCGCGTGAGAAGGTCCACCAATACTGCGCGAATTACGAACGCCAGATACGCGAGGCCGGCGGGATTGATTTGCAGTTGCTCGGGATCGGCCGGACGGGCCACGTCGGGTTTAACGAGCCCGGCTCCGGGCGCGACAGCCGGACGCGTTTGATCACGCTCGACAAGGTGACGCGTCTCGACGCCGCGAGTGATTTTTTCGGCGACCAGAACGTGCCCCGCAAGGCGATCACGATGGGCGTCGGGAGCATCATGGACGCCCGCCGGGTGATCATGATGGCCTGGGGCGAGGGCAAGGCCGGCGTAATCAAGCGGGCGGTCGAAGGGGAAGTGACGTCGCAGGTGGCGGCGTCGTTCCTGCAGCAGCATGCCAATGCTAAGGTCGTGCTCGATAGCGCCGCCGCGGCGCAGCTCACGCGGTTCAACACGCCTTGGTTGCTCGGCAGCCTGGAAGATTTTGGCGAGAAGTGGGACGCCCCGACGACCCGCCGGGCCGCCATCTGGCTCGCCCAGACGCTCAAGAAGCCGCTGCTCAAGCTCACCGACGAAGACTACAACGAGCACGGCCTCCAGGAGCTTATCGCCTCCCGCGGGGGGGCGTACGACATCAACATCGAAATCTTCAAAAACCTCCAGGCCACCATTACCGGCTGGCCCGGGGGCAAGCCGGCCAACGAAGGCGACGGCCGCGGCGCGACGTACGTGGCCCCCGGCACGTTCCAGCACAACAACCCGGAAATCTACCCCAAGCGCGTCGTCATCTTCAGCCCGCACCCCGACGACGACGTCATCAGCATGGGCGGCACGTTCATCCGCCTGTGCGACCAGGGACATGAAGTTCACGTCGCCTACCAGACGAGCGGCAACATCGCCGTCTTCGACGAGGCCGCCCTGCGTCACGCCGACTTCGTCCGCGAGTACGCCCGCGCGTTCGGGATGGGCGAGAAGAAGGCCGATTCGATCGAAGACCAGATCGAGCGTTTCATCGCCAACAAGCAGCCGGGCGAGGTGGACAGCCCCGAGCTTCAGAAGATCAAGGGTTTGATCCGCCGGACCGAAGCCCGCGCCGGCGCGCGGTTTTCCGGCGCCAAGGAAGAGCACATCCACTTCCTCGACATGCCGTTCTACGAGACCGGACGGGTGCGCAAGTCGGCGATCGGCGAGGCGGACATCCGGATTATCATGGACCTGCTGGAAGACGTGAAGCCGCACCAGATTTACGCCGCCGGTGACCTCTCCGACCCGCACGGCACCCACCGCGTCTGTCTGGCGGCCATCCTCGAAGCCGTCGAACGGCTCAACGATCAGGACTGGTCCAAGAGCTGTGAAATCTGGCTTTATCGCGGCGCGTGGCAGGAGTGGGGCGTCGACGAGATCGAGATGGCCGTGCCCCTTTCTCCAGACGAAGTGCAGCGGAAGCGCATCGCGATCTTCAAACACGAAAGCCAGAAGGACAAAGCCCTATTCCCCGGCTCCGACCAGCGTGAGTTCTGGCAACGTGCCGAAGACCGCAACCGCGCAACCGCCGTGGCCTACGACAAGCTCGGCTTGGCCGAGTATGAGGCGATCGAGGGTTTCGTGCGGTGGAAGGGCGAGTGATCGAAGCGATCGTTGCGGGGTTGATCGTTGTTGGTTGACAGCAACACCACCGAATGGCGTCTTATGCCTGCAACCGTCAACATTCAACTATCAACAATCAACCAACACCCATGAACCTCAACGGCCACCCCATCGGCGTCTGTAGTTGGTCCCTCCAACCCGAGTGCACTGCCCAACTCGTCGAGCTCACGACAAAACTGGGTCTGCAATACGTGCAGCTTGCGCTCGGCCCACTGGTTGGTCTCGACGACAAGCGTAAGCACCAGGAACTCGGCCACCTGCGGACATCTGGATTGACCCTGACGTCCGGAATGATTTCTTTTCCCGGCGAAGACTACTCGGCGATCGACGCCATCCGCCGGACCGGCGGCTACGTTCCCGACGACCAGTGGCCCGTCCGCAAGGCGCTGTCCGCCGAGGCGGCGAAGTTGGCGGCCGAGCTTGGCATCCGCACCCTCACGTCCCACATCGGTTTCGTCCCCCACCCCGGCCAGCCGGGCTATGACACGATCAAGTCCCGCGTCCAGCAGATCGCCGCGATACTCAAGTCGCATAACGTCGACCTGCTCCTCGAAACCGGCCAGGAACGTGCCGAAGAACTTCTGGCATTTTTGAACGACCTGGGCGCGTCGAATGTTTTCATCAACTTCGACCCCGCCAACATGATCCTGTACGGCGCCGGCGACCCGATCGAAGCGATCCATACCCTCGCCCCGCGCATCCGCCACGTCCACGTCAAAGACGCGACCGCCTCCACCAAGTCCGGCGTCGAGTGGGGCGAAGAAGTTCCCTTCGGCGCCGGTCAGGTCGGCCCGAAGCGTTTCCTCGACGCGTTGAAATCGATCAACTACACCGGCCCGCTGGCGATCGAGCGGGAAGCGGGGAACGACCGAGTCGGGGATGTGAAGAAAGCGATTGACGCCATAAAAACTGCCTGGCATGAGTCCGCGATTTGAGCAGGGCGATCCCACGTGCGTCCTTCCTCTCCCGGTAATCCGGGAGAAGCTAGGGAAATTGGCGACTGCCCCCGAGGAGGCAGGGGCGAGTTTTTTCTCGCGGGATACACCAGAAAACCTTCACCGTAGCCCTCTCCCGGAGTACCGGGGGCGAGGAATCAGAGTGCAGGTGCGAATCGTCTCGGCGGTTTAAGCTGGGCGCGGGGGACGCTTGTGGGGCAGGCGCTGTGACGGTAAAATCTGAGTGACCGAAGTGTTTCAGTTCGTCCGCAAATCCGCTGTTTCTCAATCGATTAATCTGAAGATTTCTGAAGGGGTTCCAATGTCCGTATATCGCTATCGAATGGAAAAGTTGGAACGCCGGCAACTGCTGGCGGGGAGCCCGCTGGACGTTTCGTTCGACTACGACGGCGTGGCCACGACCGACTTCGATACCTACTTCGAAAGCTTTACGCAGGTCGTCGCCGCCAAGGGTACCTTCGGCACGGCGACCGTAACCGCCGGGGGCATTGGCGGAAAGTTCCTCGTCGCGCGCTTCAAGGCCGACGGTCTGCTCGACCCGACCTTAAACGGCGGCACGGGTTGGAAGCTCGTGCCGTTCATCACCGGCAGCGCCGCTACGGCCTTGGCAGTCCAAAACGACGGTAAAATCCTACTCGGTGGCACCTACTACCCTTCCGGTGGCGGGGCACAGCAGGCCGTCGTGATCCGCCTCACGGCGGCGGGGGACTACGACTCAACCTGGGACGGCGACGGCATCTGGTCCCAGTCGCTGACCGGCGGTCAGACCTCCAGCGTGTGCGGGCTGAAAGTTGCCAGCGACGGCTCGGTCTATTTGGCCGGCGACGATCTGGCCAACTTCATCGTCGCCCGATTCACTTCGACCGGCACGCTCGATAACACATTCGGCACCTTCGGCACAGGCAAGGTTACTTTTCCCGCGCCAAACGCGGGCACACGTCCGGAGTTGGAGGACTTCGCCGTTTCGTTCGCCCCCGGCGCCGCCGGACCCAATACGCGACTCCTGGTTGGTGGAACGTATCTGCGCCCGGTGGGCGCCAGTTCGGTGCGCACCGGCTTCGTCGCCAGCCTGAACCTCAACGGCACTCTAGATGCCGCGTTCGGCGCCGGCGGGATCGCCGACGTGGTCACGCCGGGCGACTTCTTCGTCACGGAGATTACCGCCGACGCCGCAGGCCGGGTGCTCGTCGGCGGGGCGATGTTCCAGCGCTCGACCGTCGCACGCCTTACGCCGAGCGGCGCGATGGACGCGTCTTTTGGCGGCGGCGACGGCGTCTACGACCACACGGCCTCGCTGCTCTACACGGTCGGCGGCCTTGCGGTTTCCGGCAGTACCATCCTATTCAGTTCGCCCATCGTGACGAGCATCAACGGTAGCCACATCGTCGCTCTGACCGACGCCGGGGTCGTCGACACCACGTTCGCCAACAACGGCGTCCTTTCCGGCGGCCTGGGCGCGTTCGCCGATGCCGACGTCCAGTCTGACGGAAAAATCGTTTTTGCCGGCACGGTGTTCCGGTCGAACGATCAACGCGACACGCAGGTCGCGCGAATCACGTTCGCCGCGCAGACCGCCGGCTCCATCCAAGGAACGCTCTTCGTCGACACTGACGGGAACGGCGTGCAGGACACCACCGAATCGCTCTACACCGGCTTCGGCATCAGCGCCTACCTCGACCTCGACCAAAACGGCTCGTACTCCACCAACGAGCCGACGTTTTACACCGGTAACACCGGCCGCTACGCCTTCGGTAATCTCTTGCCCGGGTCGTACGTCGTCCGGCTCAGCATCCCGGGCACCATCGACTACCGTCAGACCGTCCCGGCTAACAACGCCGGCATCAGCGTGAACGTCGTTGCCGGGCAGAGCGCGACCGCGAGTCCGTTCGCCTTGCGGCAGGCGCACTCGATTCCGGGCGTCGTTTTCAACGATGCCAACGAAGACGGCGTGCGCAACGACACCACCGCCGAGCCCGGCATCGCAGGCCGCACCGTCTACGTTGACCTCAACGCCAACAACGCTCCCGACGCCGGCGAACCGACCGCAACGACGTCATCCTCCGGCGGGTACTCGTTTAAACTGACCCCAGGCAGCTATTTTCTGAGGCAAGTGCTCCCGGCCGGCTGGGCCGAAACCGGCCGCTCGGGTTATTTCGCCCCTTCGTCGCAGTTCACGGCCACGGGGGTCGTCAAAGTTCCCGACGACGTCGTCACAGCCGCAACTCCCTCGTTTAATTTCGGCAGCCGGCAACTCCCGACTACGCCCCCCGTGGTGACGACCGTCACCTCGGGAACCGCCGCCTACGTGCGCGACGGCTCATACGCGGCCACGAATTTCGGCGCCGACCCGACGCTGGTCGCTAAGTGGTCCGTGACGCTGGGCAACACGCGCCAGATGTACGTGAAGTTTGACCTCACCGCCGTCCCCGCCGGCTCGGCGATCGCCGCGAAGGTTCGCATTTACGGCAAGCTCTCGGCCACGGGCAGCGTGCCGATCTCCATCCGCGGCACGCCGACCGGGTGGAGCGAATCGACCCTCACCTGGAACAACCGTCCGGCCGCAGGCGCTACCGCGCTGGCCGCCGCGACCGTGACGAGCACGACCAGCAATTGGTTTGAGCTTGACGTCACTGCCTACGTCCAATCCGAACTGGCGGCGGGGCGGAAGATCGTTTCCTTCGTCGTCGGCGCCACGTCCAAGACCGACGCCCAGGCGATTTTCAACAGTGACGACGCGACGTCGAATAGGCCGCAGATTCAAGTTACGACCAGCTCGCAAGCGCAGCAGGGGATCTTCGTCTCGCCGTCTTCGATCAGCGTTCCGGAGGCGAGCAAGACCGGCTTCAACGTCTCGCTCGCAACCGCCCCGGCGGCGAACGTTACCGTCACGATCTCCCGCCAGTCCGGCGACACAGACCTCACGAGCGACAAGGCGACGCTCACGTTCACACCCGTCAACTGGAACCTGCCTCAGCCCGTGTACATCTCCGCCGCCGCCGACGCCGACACTGGCAACGGCCAGGCGACATTCGCCGTCTCTTCCACCGGACTGACGACGCGCAGCGTTGTCGCGACTGAAATCGACGACGACGCACCCGTTCAGCCGAGAACCATCACGAGTACGGTCGCCGCCTTTGTCCGTGACGGCGCCTACGCCGGCCAGAATTTCAACGCCGACCCCACGCTGGCGGTCAAGTACGACGGGTTCACGGGAAATGCGCGTGAAACGTATATCAAGTTCGACCTATCAACGGTTTCGTCGATCGCAACGGCGAAGCTCCGCCTCAACGGCAAACTCGCCGACACCCGCGACGCCGCCGTCGGAATCAGCGTGTTCAGCGCCGCGGACACGGCGTGGAGCGAGTCCGTCCTGACATGGAACAACAAGCCCCCCGCAGGTCCGACGCTGCGTGGGTCCTTGACGGTGGCGGGGACGACGAGCCAGTGGTATGAGGTGAACCTGGCAAGCTTCCTCCAAGCCGAATTCGCCGCGGGACGCAAGGTGATCACCTTTGTCTTGAAGACCACAACGACGAACAATTCGCCCGTCACGTTCGCCAGCGACGAGACGGCCAACGGGCCGCAGATCGTGGTAACCTGAATACGGACCGCGAATCAGACGGGTCGTCCGAGCGACAAAGCGGAGGTCGCGATGACACAAAAACATTGGCGTGACCTGCGAATGCTTGTGGCTGCGGTCGCAGTGCTGGTGATGCTGTCGATCGCGGGATGCGGAAAGTCTGGGGCAGCGAAACAACTTCGTCAGGTTGTTGTCGTTGCTGAGCCGTCGAAAACTCTACCGGTCATCGACGGCGGC
>JBKJRK010000169.1:0-3734 GCA_046593135.1 Tepidisphaeraceae bacterium
ATCTCGATGGCCTCCTGGACTCCGATCGGGTCGGCTTCGGCTCCCTCGTGGCCGTCGATGGCGAGGTCCATTTCGTCGCCAAAATGGCGGCGGAGGCGCTCGAAGCTCTCCTCGACGCGCTTAAGCTTGGCGGCGTGCGGGAGGCGAACGGTTTCCATTCGCCGTGGAAGACCCGCCGCCGTGTCGACCCATTTGTAAAAGTTGGTCGACAGCTTGGCGGCGCGGTAGCCGAGCGAACGGTAGAACTCAACCTTTTCGACGTTCTGCTCCGGAGGCCAGGCCGACGGCCCGCCCGAGGCGTACACTTTGACCGCGTCACGGCAGGCGCCGCCGAGCAGTTGGCAGACCGGCACGCCGAGCGCCTTCCCGGCCAGATCCCACAGCGCGATTTCGATGCCGCCGATCACGCTGCGCCCGCCCCCCGAGCGCGACCACCAGATCGCGTCGCTCTGCATGGCGCGCGTGAGCCGCGTAATCTGCATGGGGTCGCGTCCGATGAGCACTGGCTTGAAGTATTCGACGAGGCTGACCGCGGCCTCGGGCGCGAAGTACCCGAGCGAAATCTCGCCCAGGCCCGATACGCCGCCGTCCGTGTCGACCTGCACGAACGCGGTCGCGTGCATGTCCGACGGAAACGACGGATCGCCGGACCAGCGGCCGCTCAGCAGGTGACAGGTAATCGATGTGATCTTCATTTCTGTTGCGCCTCCGCTGTGTCTTGCCGCACCGCGTCCGGCGATCCCGGCAAGCGAATGACCGAGACCCTTGGCGTGCGGCTCTTGTGCGCGTCCGGCTCGCCGGCGATCAACCACCAGCGGTCAGACCCCACGCGCACCAGCGGCGCGCCGAAACTCGGGATGACCAAATTTCCCATACTTCTCACCGAACTATCCCGAAGGTCGACGAGCCAGATGTCGTCGTAGATATTCGTGTCGCCCCGCCCGGCAAGCAGGAGATGATGATCGTCTACCGCGTCGGCGACCCACCCCTGTCCGGCGGTCGGCAAGTCGGGGCCGCGCGTCCACGCGTCGGCGGCCGGATCGTAACGGTGAACGTCCTTGAAAACCTGCCGAATCGGGTTGGTCTCGTTCTCGACGATGCAGCCTCCGAGGATGTACAGCGCGCCGCCGCAGGCCGCCAGGCCCGGGTAAACGCGCATTGGGGATGGCACGGCGGCGCGAGCGCGCCAGCCGGCGTCGGGACGCCGGGTGTCCAAGGCCCACAATCCGTTGGTCATGCCGCCGTGCGCGTCGTAGCCCCCGGCGACGTAAAACACGCCGTCCAGCATCGCCGCCGCCCCTCCCGTCAGCGCAAGAGGCAGGGGCGGCAGCGTTTCGAGGACGAATTGCCCGTCCCGACACGTAACGCGGTACACATCGGCGTAGGTCGTCGGACCGTTCTTGCCGCCGGCGACGTACAGCGCGTCGCCGTCGCCGGCAAACATCATTTCGGCAAGCGGGTGAGGCAGCGACGGGCCCACCGACCATGTCGGATTCGCCGCGTTGCCGAGGCCGAACACCAGCGAGTCGGCGAGCCAGCTCTTGGTCGTGCGGTCGGCGCTCCATGCCGACCCGCCTACCACCACGACGCGTCCGCCGACGACGCCGCCTGCATGGCAGGCCCTTCCCTGCGGTAGCTTCGGCCCTTCAGAGATGCTCGCCATGTACGGCATGTTGGAGGCCGCCCCGGGTGGCGAAGGGTGCGTGTCCTGGCACGATGACGCCAGCCCCGCCGAAAGGGAAAGAGCCACGGCGCACGAGGTTCGGCCCCACGGGTTGCCCGCTGGTTGCGTCGCACGAGAAAGGGGTGGGTTGGGTTTGGCCATTGTTGTTGTGCTCCGTGAATGCGATGCGACTTAGCTCACCTTCTGATGCAGGGCATTGAGTTGCGTTTGGTACGCCTCGAACGCCGCCATGTCCCGCTGGGCGAGCGACGAACGGTAGCCGATCCCGAGTTGGCGCCGCGCCCGGCTGCTGTGGTTCGGACTGCTGCGGTGAATGACGTTGATGTGGTGCAGGCAGACGTCGCCGGGCTTCATCCGGAACTCCACCTCGGGGTAGGCGGCGGTATCGACCGTCTCAGTCAACCGCCTGCTGAAGCCCGCGACGCCCGACTGGTGGTGCGGAAGAAGTCCAAGTTTGTGCGTGCCCTTCTGCCCGATCAGCACGCCATTTTCCGGCGTGGACTCGTCAATGGCGACGGTGAGCGTAAGCGCCAGCGGCGGGACCCAGCACTGAAATGAGTTGTCCTGGTGCGGCGGGGCTTCCGACCCGTCGCCGGCGGGCTTGCCGAAGAACATCACCGTTTCCTGGATGACGTCCCCTTGCGGCCAGAGTGCCCGGACCAGGCGGAGCAATCGTTCGTCGGTCATGAGCGCGCGGAAGAAATCGGAGCGTTCGTTCATGCGGAAAATGCTCTTCACCGGCCTGGCGGGCGAGTTCTCGAAGTACACGTCGCCCGGCGCAAGAATCGGTACGACGTCGCGGATGAAGCCGTCGAGGTTTGCCTCAATGGCTGCGACGTCCTGCGCCGAGAATACTCCGGGGACGATGACAAACCCGTCTTCGTCATACCGTTCAACGATCATGTTTAGATTCATAAGTGCTCCACTTGGGAATCCGCGCGGGTATCTCCGGGCGCGACGCCGCGGAAACGCCCCGCGGGCGGCGTGTCGTTGAACCACTCGTCCGGAGCGACGAACGGGAACATCCCGAGTTCCTCGCCGCGGACGTTGCGGTCGCGCCAGACAATGTCGGTCTCGGAAAATGCCTCCTGGCCGTGGGCGGGCGGCGTCAGGTCGGGGCGCGAGAGGAAATCGTTGCGGCCCCAAACGCCTGACAGGCGAAACGATTCTCCGGTCAGCACCTGCTCCTCCAGGAACTGTCCCAGCCGCGGCCGATGAAACTGTGTGCCGGGGCCCGCCTCGGCGAAGTCGCGTAAGTGGCGACGCCGAGGGTAGAGTTCCTCGATCCCGAGGGGCCGGCCCCGGTCGATGAACGCGAGATCGAGATTGGGATCGATCATGGCCCAGCGGCAATCGCGTTCGAGCCACACTTCGGTCACGAAATGGCCATTCAATCCGGCGAGCGAATCGGTACAGACGACGGCTCGTGCGGGAATACCGCACGCGAGGCACAGGCAGGTGAACAGCACCCCGTAGTGCACGCACATCCGGATCATCTTGGGTTTCGACCCCGCCGTTTCGTCTTTCGTGCCGGATTTGTCCAGGATCGTCCAGGGATCCCAGGGACAGTAAAGTGTCGCGCCGTCGCTCGTATTCGCGTATCGCCACTGGCGCGAGGTCCAAGACGCGATCGCCCGCGCCCGCCGCCACGGGTCCGCGATCGATTGCGTGGCACGCGGCACCATGCGGCGTAGATCGGCCATCCGCGGCGCGTCAGCTTGTTCCCATTCGAAAGTGGGAAGCGATCGTCGTTTCGCGGGCATTCCCACGCGCAGTCGCACGACGTATTCGCCGCGCTGGACGTGGTGCGATCCCATTCGCGAATTTTGCCACGTCTCCCCCGCATCATTGCTGACGAAGCTCTGCGGGTCCGGATGGCCATCTTCCAACGCGATCGCCCACGCCGTCCGGGCGTCTGCCTCGGCCCAGAGGTCGATTCGGTTCAGCCCCCGCCGCAACACGAACGGGGGTACGGACAACGCTCCAATGGCTTCGGTTTACCGTACCCCCGTTCGTGTTGCGGCGGGGGCTGAACCGAATCGACCTCTGG
>JBKJRK010000252.1:0-4517 GCA_046593135.1 Tepidisphaeraceae bacterium
GAATCATTCGCCGGCCCTCGTTTCGTTTCTGACTCTCATGGTGAACGCTGAACTCTCCTCACAACTTGATGATCCCTTCCTCTTCCCACTGCTGAATCAGACGGCGCATGTCTTTCACCATGAGGTTCAGTTCCGAAGCGGTATCCGTAAGGCTTTCGTACAGCTTGGGGTTGTTGACGAGTTGGCCCGCGGTGCCTTTGCCCTGGTCGATTTTCTCGGCGACGGACTGGACGTGCTGAAGCGTCTCGGCGATCTGCTGGATGCGCTGGTTCAGGTTCGTGCTTAGTTTTTGCATCTCGACGCCGCCGTCTTTGACGGTTTTCCGGACGTCGCCCATGGTCCCCTGGGCGTCGGCCGCGACCTGGTCGAGGCGCTCGCCGAGTTTTTCCAGCCGGGCCGAGGTTCGGTTGGCGCTTTCGAGGGTGGCGCGTGCGTTGGTGAGGGAGACTTTGATGTCGTCTTGCACCTTGGGGTCACCGATGACTTGATTGACCGCGCGAATGGTTTCCTGCAGGGAGCCGGCCATGTCGCGGATGTTGTCGCCGAGGGAGGTAAGGTCCGGGACGTACTCCGCCGGGAGGTTGGCCGACTCCGTGAGAAGGAGTCTTGGTGCGGGATTCCGGGCGGGTTGCGTGGCGGAGCCGTTGGGAAGCGGTATCGGTTCGAGTGCGATCGTAGCCGACGAGCCGAGCAGGCTGGTCTGCTTGATCCGCCCGTGCAGGTTGGCCGGCAGGGGCGGGTCTGCCAGGATGAGGGCGTCGATGACGATGTCCTCGCCCGTCTGATTGTTGAGCACACGTCGCACGCCGGTCACACGCCCGACGTTCACGCCCTTGTACGTCACCGGCGACCCGTCGGCCACGCCTTCGGCGCGCGCGGCGGTGAGGGTGATTTTCATGCCGCTGGTGAGGAAGAAGTTTGCGGCCCGGTTGGCGAACTGGAGGATCATCCAGGCAAGCATGCCGAGGCCGACGAGCACGACGACGCCGACGAGTACGTTACGCTGCGAAGAGGACATGGCGGGATTGTAGAGAGGCGACGGCGAATTGCGATTGTGTTTCCGGTGAAATATGCGGGCAAAGAGCCGACCTTGGCCGTGCCGCTCGGCAGCCGGGCGACATTATTGCCGGAGGCCGGCGAGTTCCTGGTCGCTGGCTTCGCCGACGACGAACGGGTGGACGACGGGGTGCGTGCTGGCGCGAATTTCGTCCGGCGTGCCGTCGAAGATGATCTTGCCTTCGTGCAGCATGACGACTCGGTCGCCGATCTTGAACGCGCTTTGCATGTCGTGGGTCACGACGATGCTGGTCACTTTGAGCTCTCGCTGAAGCTTGAGGACCAACTCGTTGATAATATCGGAGCGGATGGGGTCCAGGCCGGTGGTCGGCTCGTCGTAGAGAATGACGCGGGGCCCCAGTGCGATGGCGCGCGCCAGGGCGACGCGTTTACGCTGCCCGCCGGACAGCTCACCCGGCATTTTTTTTCGGCTGTCGCGCAGCCCGACGAGGGCCAGTTTCTGGGCGACGGCCTCCGAAACTTCCTCGGGCGGCTTGCGCGTGTGCTCTACAATGGGGAAGCCGACGTTTTCTTCGACGTTGATCGAGTCGAACAGCGCGCCCATCTGGAAGAGGAAGCCGAACTGTTTGCGGACCTCGACTAGTTCGCGCTCGCGCAGGTTGTCGATCCGACGGCCGTCGAACCAGACCTCGCCGCTATCGGGCCGGAGCAGACCGACAATGTGCTTGAGTAACACGCTCTTGCCGGTGCCGCTGGCGCCGATGATGACAAGGCTTCGCCCTTCCTCGATCTGGAGCGACACCCCGTTCAGCACGACAAGCCGTCCGAAGCGTTTGTGGATGTCGCGAAGCTCGATGAGGGACATAAGTTGCCCGTTGCCGCTTGGCAGTTGCCAGTTGCCAGTTGCCGTCTTTACCGGCCACTGACCACTGGCCACCGACCACTGCTTATTCAAAAACTCCGCGCATGCCATGAATCGCCAGGTACATTGATTTGAGAATGTTCGCGAAAAAGAAATTCATCACGATGATGGTGAGGAAGCTGGCCACGAAGCTTTCGGTGCAGGCTTTTCCGACGCCGCTGGCGCCGCTGCCGCAATGGAATCCTTTGTAGCAACTGATCAGCCCGATCGCCCCGCCGAAGAAAAAGCTCTTCACCACGCCTTCCATGATTTGCCAGGTGTCGACGCCTTGGGCGGAGTATTGCCAATAGGGGATGTTCTGCACGCCGAGAAAATAAACGGAAACCACCCAGCCGCCGATGACCCCCAGCAGGTCGCTGTAGATCGTGAGAATGGGCGTAAGCAGGAGGCAAGCGACGAATCGGGGGACGACGAGAAAGCGGATGGGGTCGGCGCCCATGACGCGCAGCGCGTCGAGCTGCTCCGTTACGTTCATCGTGCCCAGCTCGGCAGTCAGCCTTCCACCGACGCGCCCGGCCAGCATGACGGCGGCGAGTACCGGGCCGATCTGTTTGACGACGGACAGGTTGATCACGCTGCCCATCCGGTTTTCCTGGCCGATCGCTTTGAAGGTGGTGTGGGATTCAATCGACATCACCATGCCGATGAACGCACCCGTGACGGCGACCACCGGAACGGACCGCACGCCGACTTCGTACATTTGCGGCGGGGTGAGCCGGAGATTTTTCCAGCGGAACGCGCCGCTGACCAACCAGATCATTGTCCGGGCGACGAAATTACAGAATTCGCCAAACGCGGCCAGGGTAATCGTGGTGTTTCGCCCAACGCGCTCGACGAATTCAATCGGCATGCCGCCGGATCATACGAGTCGCGGCAGAGGGTAGCAATTCGAGGCACAAAGGGGGTCGGCACGGGTGGCCACGTCTGCACGCGAAGATTCGCTTGCAAAATGTTTGGAGGGCGGTAATCTGATGCGTCGGCAAAATCTGCGCGGTGTTGTGCGGACGTCGATCTGTATAAGACATTGGGTTCCAGGGTTTGGGCTACAGGGAGGTAGCAGTGATCACGTCAATTTTAGGTTCCGTTCGTCGAAATTTCATTCTTGTCACCTTGGGTGCGCTGGTTTCAGGCACGCTCGGATGCGGCGGCACGTCGGAAATGATGACGTACTCGCGGGAAGCCCGCCAAAAGGGCCTCAAGCAGTACGCCGTCCGCGACTACGAAAACGCGGCCGGCTCATTCCGCAGCGCGACGCGGCAGGACCCGCGCGACTACAAGTCGTTCTATTACCTGGGTGCGTGCTACGACGCCATCGGCTCGTATCAGCAGGCGGCCCAGGCGTATCAGGCGTCGCTGAAGGTGATGGACGTGACCCTCGAAGGTCGCAGCGATAAGCCGTTTCGCGCGAAGACCATCGACGGGTTGGCCATCGCCGTCGCCAAAGGGCACGACCGCACGGCCGAGATCGCCCTTCCGCACCCGGCGAAGCGCCCAGCCGAGGACGCCTGGCTCCGAGCCAAGGTCAACCGCTACACCGGCGACGCCGACGCCGCCCTTGAGGCCTACACCCAGGCGGCTCTTCAGGATCCGGCCGACTTCTACATTGCCAAGGACTACGGTCTGTATCTCGAGGAACTCGGCCAGAGCCGCCCCGCGGACGCGCAGCTCCGCCGGGCGTACCGGATGGACCCTTCGGACAAGGACATCGCTGCCGCCCTTGCCCGCATCGGAACCGTTCCCGGCCCCGCCCTTAAAGAACGACAGGAACTGGCCAAGCCGGCCATTCCGCAGGGGCCGCTGCCGGAACTCAAGGTGCCCACCTTTGGTCGCGGCGCCCAGCCCGCTCCAAAGGATTCCGCACCTGAGCCGACCGTTCAAGCTCCGCGCGATTAGAAGGCCTTACCGCAGCCAGACGAATGAAGCCCCCGGACATTAAACTCCGGGGGCTTTCGCGTTGGCCTGCGCGCAAAGAGTGACGTGGAGCGAGTCCTCGTCGTCGGAAGGCTATCAGTAGGAAGAGATCCTAATGCGCGCCGCACGTGTCGGCCGGATGCTGGCTGAGTAGAGACGCGACCAACGAAGCTGAAACAGGAGCGGCCGGACATGGCTGCGCCGGTAGTTGTCTGGCAAGGGCGAGCTTCGCTTGGCGAACGAGCGATTCCTTTCTCGCGCCATGCCGGACGACGGGGCGTGCGAGGGCGTCGATCGGGTGAACGCCCATTGTTGGCCAAGCGTGAACGAACGCCGTCGCCTCCTCGGAAATCAACAGAAGCTGCGTGTGTGTTTTGATGTTGCCGGCGGCGTGTTCGCGAAAACGGGGAAGGTCCGTCCAGCCGGCGCCGTACAGTCGGAGCGGTAGTCCCGCGGTCAGAAGGATGTCGGCGAGGGCTTGCTGGAAAGCGGGGATGATCAGCCCGCTCACGAAAAGGTTGGCATCGAGCGTGCCTTCCGCGATTCCGTCGGCCCGGGCTTCTTTTCCCAGCCAGGCCCAGACATCGTCCGGCACAGTAAACGGGTCGCGCGATATGGCGCGGCGCAGTCGATCCCACAGCAGGCCATGACTGGAATAGTCCGACAA
>JBKJRK010000292.1:0-3754 GCA_046593135.1 Tepidisphaeraceae bacterium
CGAAGCTCGCTCCGGATCAGCTGAAGCGCCTCGCCGAGCCGCTGGCGTCCGCGGGTCCGCTGGAGCTTCCAACGCTGCTGCCCGCTTTCGGGCGTAAGGGGGACGGCGGCGGGGACGCGGTGGTTGGGGCGGCGCTCGTCGCCGCACTCGAGCGCGCCCCGGGCGCCAAAGTGATTCGGCCGGAACTTCTCGAGGAAACCCTCCGGCATTACCCGGCCGAAGTACGGCGGTCGGCCACGCCGCTGCTGGAGCGTTTGTCGGCGACCGTCGCCGAGCAAAAAGCCCGCCTGGACAAGTTGGAAGCCACGCTCGTCGGCGGCGACGCCGGCCGAGGCCGGGCGGTTTTCTTCGGAACCAAGGCGGTCTGTGCCACCTGCCACGTCGTCGGCCCGGACGGCGGCCGGGTCGGTCCCGACCTGACGAAAATCGGAGCCTTGCGCAGCCGTCGCGATTTGCTGGAAGCGGTCATCTTCCCCAGCGCCAGCTTCGCGCGAACGTTCGAGCCTTTCATGGTGAAAACGAAGTCCGGCGTCGTCGAAGCCGGCGTCATCTCCCGCGAAACCGCCGACGCCATTTATCTGACGACCGGCCCCCGGTCCGAAAAACGTTTCGCGCGGACAGAAATTGCCGACCTCCGCCGCGCCCCCGTGTCCATCATGCCGGAAGGTCTGGACGCGTTGCTCACGCCTCAAGAAATGGCGGACCTGATCGCGTTTCTATGTTCCCTTAAATGATCCTATTAAGGCCCGCAGTCGGTCGCCAGCGGTCCGTAGTCAGGCTGTCTGAACGCCAGCGCCCTTTGGCGTCGCGTTGGCCACTTGCTGCGGGCCGATGAGCCGCATTTTCCATGTGTCCCGCGCAGGATGGCGGCTTCAGATCCTCGCCCAACACCACCCGCGCCCCGGTCGGTGACCCGTTTTCGTATGGATGCCGAGCAGCGGGTCGTAATGCATGCCGACGCGCTTGAAGCGTTTCGAAAAAGGCTGATACAGATGAACAAGGCGACGTCCTTGCGCTTCAGCGTGTGAGACGACACAACTGGATCGGGAAAGTCGATAGCGCCACTTATTTAAGTGGTGAGCAACACGCAGAATCGCACGGTGCGAAATCACGCCGTGAATTTGACCGCCGGTTCCAGATTGCAGCTTAACCCCTCTTCGCGTCGATAATTGGGGAACGATGGCCTTGAGTCTTGAAACTGCCGCAGAACATCACCGCGCCGGCCGACGGGTGGAAGCCGAATCGGGTTATCAGGCGATCCTGGCTCGTCAGCCCAACAACGCCGACGCCCTTCACCTGCTCGGCGTGATTGCACACCAGTCCAAGCGCCACAGCGACGCCGCCGCACTGATCTCACGCGCCATCGCCCTCAACGGCAACGTCGCGCCATTTCACAGTAATCTAGGCGAGGTGCTCCGTGAGTCCGGCGACGCCCAGACGGCGTTGACGCATTACGCCCGGGCCATCGAACTCCGCCCGGCTTACGCAGACGCCTACAACAACCTCGGCCGCGCCCTCGACATGCTCGGCCGACCGAACGACGCCCGGCCGATGTACCGGCAGGCGATCTCCATCGAGCCGGAACATCCCAAGGCCCATTTCAATCTCGGCCTCGTCTCGCTCCTGCTGGGGGATTACGCGACAGGGTGGCGGGAATACGAATGGCGGTGGCGCGTTTCCGATTTACCAGTGGGACGCCGTTCACTCGATGTTCCACCTTGGGACGGCTCAGACCCCGCAGGCCGCACGATCCTGGTGCATTGCGAACAAGGCCTCGGCGACTGCATTCAATTCGCCCGTTACTTGCCGTTGCTGAACGGCCGCGGTGCTCGCATCGTCCTGGTCTGTCCGAGTCCGCTCGTTCGACTCTTCGGCGGTTTGCCGGGGGTGTGCGTCGTCGCGGAAGGCGATTCGCCGCCCCACGCGGACTGTCGGGTTGCAATCGGCAGCCTCCCGCTGATGTTCGCAACGACGCCGGCGACGATCCCGACGTTTTCGGCCTACCTCCGCCCCGACGCCGAACTCACGTCGGCGTGGCGCGAGCGACTCCGCCCGGTGCGCGCGACGGGTCAACGGCTCATCGGCCTCGCCTGGGCAGGAAATCCGGCGCAAACGGAAGACCGTTGGCGATCGCTACACCTGCAAGAACTTGCCGCGTTCGGTGAGGTTCCCGGCGTCCGGTTTGTCTCACTTCAAAAAGGCTCCGCCGCCCGCCAATTGCTCGATTGCCCGGCCGGGCTCGACGTTTTCGACCTCTCCTCCCAGCTCCACGACCTCGCCGACACCGCCGCCCTTGTCGCCCAACTCGACATGGTGATCGCCGTCGACACTTCCGTCGCCCATCTCGCCGGCGCCGTCGGAAAGCCCGTCTGGACCCTCGTCCGCTTCGCCGCCGACTGGCGGTGGGCCCTGTCTGACGAAACGACGCCTTGGTACTCGACCATGCGTCTGCTTCGCCAGGAAACCCGTGGCGACTGGTCCGGCGTCGTCCGCAACATCGCCAACGATCTCAAGCTCTCCGCACCCATTAAACCCGTTGTTCTCGCCGCCTGACGCCACGTGAGAAGTATTTCCACTCCCGCCGCAAACATCGGCGTCGCCACGTCCTTACGCCCCAGCCTCTTCCACGATCGCCGGGCATCCATAGGATGGTCTGAGCGATGAAGACTCAACGCCTGGGGCATAGTTCGCTCCACTCCACGCGCCTCGCCTACGGCGCGTGGCGGCTCGTGTCCACGATGCACCCCGCCGAGGTAACGCCGCAGCGCGAAACCGAGGGACGCAAGGCCGTCATCGCGGCCTACGAAGCCGGCTACACGCTCTTCGACCACGCCGACATCTATTGCCGCGGCGTGTGCGAACGGGTCTTCGGCGACGCCATGCGCGACGTCCGCAGCATGCGTGACAACATCATCATCGCAACCAAGTGCGGCATCCGCTTCGCCGGCGAACCCAACCCCGACTCCCCCCACCGCTACGATTTTTCCGCCGACCACATCATCCGATCCTGTGAAGCTTCCTTAAAGCGTCTCGGCATCGAGACGATTGACCTCTACCATCTCCACCGCCCCGACGTCTTGATGAACCCCACGGAAGTCGCCGGCACGTTCGACCAGCTTCGTGCGCAGGGCAAGGTGCGTGAGTTCGGCGTCAGCAACTTTCTCCCGTCACAGGTAGCCGCTTTGCAAAACGCCTGTCCGATACCGCTTATCGTCAATCAGGTCGAAATCCACCCCGGCCGGCTCGCTCCGTTCTACGACGGCACGCTCGACCAGTGCCTCGCCCAGCACATGACCCCCGTCGCCTGGAGCCCCCTCGGCGGCGGCCTGTTCGGCCAAACCGGAACGCACGCCGTGGACAACCCGCGACGCGCCGGGCTGCTCAAGCTCATCGAAACCCTCGACCTCGTCGCGTCAAAGCACGGCGTCACCCGCAGCGTCATCACTCTCGCCTGGCTCCTCCGCCACCCGAGCGCCATCGTGCCGATCGTCGGCTCGATCAATCCCGACCGCATCCGCGAATCAACGAAGGCCGACGCCATCGAAATTTCACGCGAAGACTGGTATCGGATTCTTATCGCCGCACGGAAGGAACCGCTCCCATAACGAAATCCGCGGCTTATTTCCCTTTATGGTTGACCGCCGCCGATAGCAGTGTAGATTGATCGAAGTCGTTGAGTGCTTCGATGCTCGGGCGACGGAAACGAGGCGGACCATGCAGCTCATTCAACCAATCTCCCACTTCGTGAGCCCAC
>JBKJRK010000573.1:0-3263 GCA_046593135.1 Tepidisphaeraceae bacterium
TTCGTATCAGAATGGGCGTCGGATGCACATCAGAATGGCGCGTCGGCAAAGGGCCAGAAGTCTCGCAAATTCGCTGGCTTTCAGCACTTCCACCGGATAGGCTGTCAAGCGCTAAACACGACTCTTAATCAGCGGGTTGTAGGTTCAAGTCCTACATGGCGCATTTCAAGTAACGACAAGCCGTTACGGACGATAAAAGGCCCTGTTTTCCAGGGCCTTTTTCCATGCGCCAGCCGCAGGTCATATCAGATAGGGTTGACGAGGTTGCCGAGCACACAAGGCGTTAGATTGGCGGCGGGTAAGCTAAGCAACTGCCGCTCCTCCAAAAGTCAGACGGGCGACGGCGGCAGGGGTATAATGGGCTTGAAGAACCCCGAAACGCTGGCCGCCGAGTTGGACCAAGAGCCGTTTATCCCGCTTCGCCTCCGTTTGGCCGATGGTCGGACGGTGGAGGTTTTGAACCCCGGCCTGTGTTTTATCGTCAGGCTTTCTCATTATGTCTTCGCGGCCAAGCCGCACGCGTTGCTGGCTCAGGACGTTCTTGTCATCAGTGTCCGCCGCATCGTCAGCGTTGAAACCTCCTCCCCGCAAAAGGCGGCATAGTGCAAGCGGTTCCGTTTAACGCTTGCCAGACCCGGCACATTGACTGTCAACGCCTGTAACAACAAGCGGTAAGAGACATAAGCGTGGTAAGAGACGGCCGGGCGAACTACGGCTGATTTTAGCGGTACTGTTGAGTAGCGAATCAGGGTTCGGGCACGGGCCGGCTACGGGAGGCAGCATTCATGTTGGATCGGGTCTTTAAGATTTTCAGCGGCGTCGGCATTGGGCTGACTCTCGGAGTCGCCGCGCAACAGGTTGCCGCCCAGGAAGTAAAATTCAACCGAGACATCCGGCCCATCCTTTCCGACAAGTGTTTTGCATGCCACGGCATCGACGCCAAGCACCGCAAGGCCGACCTCCGGCTCGACGTGGCCGACGGCGCGACCGCCGATCACAAGGGCATCCGCGCGGTGGTGCCGGGGGATACTGCCAAGAGCGAGTTGTGGGCTCGCATTAACACGACGGACGAAGCGGACGTAATGCCTCCGCCGGACACGCACAAGACCATTTCGCCGGCCGAGCGGGAGACGATTAAGCGGTGGATCGAGCAGGGCGCGAAGTACGAGAAGCATTGGTCGTTCGAGCCGATCCGCAAGCCGGAATTGCCGGGTGACGTGCCGGCGACGCCGGGCCTGAATTCTGTCGACGTTTTTATTTTTTCGCGTCTTCAACAAGACGGTCTGAATCCCGCCGCCGAAGCGGACCGCTCGACGCTCATCCGCCGGGCGGCGTTCGCGTTGACCGGCCTGCCGCCGACCGCCGCGGAGTTGGACGCGTTCTTAGCCGACACCGCCCCCGGCGCGTACGAGCGGATGGTCGATCGGTACATGGCGTCCCCGCGCTACGGCGAGGAAATGGCCCGCCACTGGCTCGACGTCGCCCGCTACGCCGACACGCACGGCCTGCACCTCGACAACGAGCGTCAGGCGTGGGGCTATCGCGATTACGTCATCAACGCCTTCAACACGAATAAGCGCTTCGACGTTTTCACGGTCGAGCAGATTGCCGGCGATCTACTTCCCGAGGCGGGAAAATCCGCGCCGACCCTGGAGCAAATGACTGCCACCGGCTTTAGCCGGTCGAACGTGACCACGAGCGAGGGCGGCTCGATTGATGCCGAGCTGCTATTCCGCTACGCCGTCGACCGCACCGAGACGACGATGAACACGTTCCTCGGACTGACCGGCGGGTGCGCGGTCTGCCACGATCATAAATTCGACCCGATCTCCGCCAAGGAATTTTACTCGCTCTACGCCTTTTTCAACTCCGCCGCCGACCCCGGGATGGACGGCAACGTCCTGCTTACCGCGCCGACGATCAAGCTCGTGACCGACGAACACAAGAAGAAATTCGCCGAATTCGACACGCAAATCGTCGCCAAGCAGAAACAGCTTGACGACCGCAAAACGACCATCGTCTACACCGACCCGGCCACCGTCGAGCCTCGGCCGCTCGCGACCGAACAGGAAACGGTTTGGATGGACGACGCGTTCCCCCCCGGCGCCGAAGTAAAGGGCGGCCCCGGCCAGCCCTCGGCCTTTGCGGTCGCCTCCGAGGGAGCCCCCGTCTACAGCGGCAGCAGGTCGCTCAAGCGCACAGACGCCGGACTCGCCCAAGACGTTTACCAAGCGCCCGGCGTGTCGTTCGCGATTCCGGCCGAAGGCCGCATCTTCGCTTACGTGTTCCTCGACCCAAAGAACCTGCCCAAAGCGATCATGCTCCAGTTTCACAAGGGCGACTGGAAGCATCGCGCGGTGTGGGGCGACTACAACGCCATCGGCTTCGGCGCGGCGACCACGACCGAGCGGGTCGACATGGGCAAGCTACCCGACGCCGGCCAATGGGTCCGGCTCGAGTTCCCCATCGCAAAGGTCGGCCTTGCCGCCGGCGAGCCGATCGGCGGCATCGCGCTGACGCAGTTCGGCGGAACGGTTTACTGGGACAAGGTCGGCGTCATCGGTCGCACCGACGGCGTGGTCGACCCGGCAAAGTCGATGCTGGCCTGGCAAAAGGTCCACGCCGGCAAGGACGTCCCTTCCGTGCCGCCGGAGATCGCCAAGCTGTTGAAGGACGGTCCGGAGAAGGTCACTAATCCGGACGACGTCAAGCGTCTGCGCGACCACTACTTCGAGCAGGTCTGCGCCGAGACGAAGGCAAAGCTGGAGCCGTTTGTTGGCGAACTTGCCACCCTGCGGAAGCAGCGCGCGGATTTTGACACCGCCATCCCGAGCACCTTGGTGTTCACCGATCTGCCTAAGCCGCGCGACAGCTTCGTCATGGTCCGCGGGCAGTACACCAGCCCCGGCGAGAAGGTCGAGCCCGGCACGCTCGCCGTCCTGCCGCCGCTTAAAAAGGCCGATCCCAACGGACGGGCCACGCGACTCGATCTTGCCCGCTGGCTCGTCGCGCCCGAGCAACCGATGACGGCGCGTGTGACCGTCAACCGTTTCTGGCAGCAGTTCTTCGGCACCGGGCTCGTAAAAACCAGCGGGGACTTCGGCTCGCAGGGCGAACCGCCGACCCATCCGGAACTGCTCGACTGGCTCGCCGGCACCTTCCGCGAAAGCGGCTGGGACGTGAAGGCGCTCGTTCGGACGATCGTGGCGTCTCGAGCGTTCCGCGAATCGTCTGTGGTGACGCCCGCGCTGCCCGAGCGCGAC
>JBKJRK010000587.1:0-3590 GCA_046593135.1 Tepidisphaeraceae bacterium
GTCGTAGAAAACGGGCTGGTCGTCGGCCGAGCCGTCGACCTGAGACTTCCACCCGGCGAACGACACATTTGCGCCGCTGACCGTGAACCACGCGCTCGGCGACTTGACGCCGAAATACTTGTTGCCGCTCCAGTTCTCCAACCCAGCCGAGTAACCTTGGCCGTGGGAGATGACGCGGGTGTTCTGGATCGACTGGAACTGGTTGCTGCTAACGGCGAGATTGCTAAAGCCCTGCAGGCCCCCCGAGCCGTTTTGGAAACCGTTGGCGGTCGCGAGGGCTTCGTACCACTTGTAGACAATGTTGCCCTGCAAAGTCAGGTTATTCAGGCCCGCCGCGTCCTGGGGGTTTTCGATGTTGTTGCCATAGTTCAGGCTGATGGCCGGGAAGTAGCCCTGCGTGTCGTGGGCAATGACGTTTTCTCTCACCAGCGTTTCGGCGGTCTTGCTGGTGTTGCCGATCTCAAGGGCCCATCCGCGCGCACTGCCGTTGATGTCGCGGCCGCCGAGGTAGACGTTGCCGCTGATTTCCCCACTCACCCCGCCCGGCGTCGCGGGCGCGCCGTTGGTGAGGCCGAAGCTCATGTGGACGGGGTTGTTGAGGAACAAGTTGCCCGTGACGCTCCCGCCCGAGCGGGCCTGAAGGCCGTGGCTGGAGGCGTTGGAGAAAATGTTGTTCCGAACGACGACGTCTGTGAGATTTTCCTTGAGGTAGGCGTTGTGGTTGAAAATGGTCTGCTTGGCGGTGGGGATCTTGTCGCTCTGCCAGCCGTTGTGATCGAAGACGTTCTCTTCCATCAGGAAGCCGTGAACGCCGTAGATGTAAATGCCTGACGAGTGGCCGCCGCCCGGATCGGAATAGGCGTCAGTGATGACGTTACGGCGGAGTTTCACGTTGGTGATCTCGCCGTAGTACTTCTGAATGCTGATGTTAAAGCGGTAGTTCTCAACCTTGAGGTCTTCAATCAGAAGGTTCTGAACCGGCGCAAGCGACTGGATGCCGTACGATCCGCCGGCCGTGCTGACGTATTCGCCGGCGTCGGGGTCGCGGGTGTGGGCGGTGAAGTGGATGCCCTGGATAACCAGATTATTCACCGCGTCGCGCCCGGTGATCAGTCCGCTTCTTGTCCCCGTCTTGATGACCGGGCGGGCACCGGAGCCGTACGTGCCGATCAGAATGGGGTCGCTTTCAGAGCGGCCGGATAAGTTCCAGATGCCAAAGCTGTCAGCAAATTGGTCGCCGCGCTTCAGCAGCAACTGATCAGCCGAGTTATTGCGGAGCAGCGACTTGCCGCGCGAGAGCGATTTGACGGCGCTGCCGGGAGCGGTTCCGTTGTTGCCGTCGCTGCCCGAAGAACTGACGTAAATCACTTTCGAGTCCCCGGCGGGGGCAACGACCGTCCAACCTTCGGCGTCAGTGCTGACGGACAATAACGTGCGGCCTTCAAGCGATTCGAACAGGCGCGGAACTCGCCGGGGCGACTTCCGCGACAACGAAACACGTCGGGCGGGATACAGCGGGAGCGGGGCGGAACGGCTATCCGTCATCGGAAACACTCCAAGACAAGGGTATGAGGGCGGCACGCCCTTCAGCAATTACGGCCAACTTTGGCGGTCCAACTCCGTGGTGCGGCTACTGAGTGTGTACGAGTGTAAGCTGGCGCGCGTTCTTATGAATACAAAATCCGGTTAAAAATGTAAATAATCCGCCCGCCGGTTGCCGATACCGCACACACCCCATGCGCCCACACGTCGCAATCGAAGCAAAACGATCGTTCGGTACCGAGTTCATGTCGCTCCAATTAAATCCCGCGTCACCGGTATCTCCATTGGCTGACCCCGCTTAGCAAAGCCCAATGTGTGGTCCTGCTTTATGGTGCTCGTCGTGGCGTCGATGTCGTTGCGCGTCGGGCCTTCGTACGGCGGCAGCCAGCGGTGGTCTGTTATGCCGGCTCGCCCAGTTGAACGAGCCCCGTCGCTTCCTGCTTGCGCCGGAGTTGTCCGCACGCCGCGTCGATGTCGCGGCCGCGGCTTTTGCGGACGTGGGCGTTGACGTTGGCGTTGCGCAGGATTTCCTGGAACTTCACCACGTCCTGCGCCGCCGGCCGCACGAACGGCAGGCCGGCCACTTCGTTGTAGCGGATGAGATTGACATTGGCCCGCAGCGTCTTACACAGTCGAGCAAGCTCCCGGGCGTGCTCGGGGCGGTCGTTGACGCCGCTGAGCAGGATGTACTCGAGCGTGACCTCGCGGCCGGTCTGATCGAAGTAGTACCGGGCGGCGTCGAGGATGTCGGGTAAGGAAAAATGCTCGGCCCACGGGATGAGCTGTTTCCGCAGCGGCTCGTTGGGCGCGTGCAGCGAAATCGCCAGGTTGATCGGCAATCCTTCGTTGGCAAGCTGCCGCATTTTCGCCGGCACACCTACCGTGGAAACCGTGATCCGCCGGGCGCCGAGGTTGAAGCATTTCGGGTCGTGCAAAACGGCAATCGCCTTCATCACGTTGGCGTAGTTGCTCAGCGGCTCGCCCATTCCCATGAAAACGATGTTGGTGATGCGGGGATCAGGCGTCGGGCGTCGGGGGTCAGGAGCCAGGGGTCGGGGGTCAGGGGTCAGTGAAGAGGACGCATCCGTTGACTCTTGACTCCTGAATCCTGCCTCCTGAACGCTGAATCCTGGCTCCTGAATCCTGACCTCTGACTTCTGACCGAGCATTTCGTTGAGGCGAAACACCTGCTCAACGATTTGCCCCGCCGTGAGATTTCCTTTGACGCCGTTGATGCCGCTGGCACAAAAACGACAGCCAACGGGACACCCCACCTGCGAGCTGATGCACGCCGTCCGGCGGTCGCCGTCGGGGATCATCACGCATTCGGCCACCGCCCCCGCCGCGTCCGGCCAGGTCAGGAGCAGCTTTTGCGTGCCGTCATTGCTCGCCTGCCGGGTCGTGACGGCGGACGTTGCGAACGAGAGCCGCTCCAGCAGAGCGCCTTGATCGCGCTTGGATAGGTTCGTCATCCGCGCCGGCTCGCCGACGAGCTTGCCGTAGACCCAGTCTCGCACCTGCTGGGCGCGGAACTTCGGCATTCCCCATTCCATCGCCGCAGCGTCCAAATCAGGCGCCGACAGGCCGAAGAATGACAAGTCGGGCGTTTGCGGGAGAATGGTGGGAAGCTGCGGGAGCATCGGTGAAGATGGTACGTTCCGGCCCGTTGCGGGTTGGTCCAATGTTTTCCAGCGCGAAATCCGCCGCGCGAATGCTGCCCGCCGGACAGCCCTTTCAATTGGAACTGGGTAAACGAGCGGCGTCAGCCGGGACCGGCGTCGAACGACGGGAACGTCGGCCCGAGCGGCATTCGCGGGTCGGGTGACGGGGGTTTCGCCGTCGAATCGGGCTTTTCAAACAACTGCTTTACCCCTTCGATCATCCACTCGCCGTCGCGGTAGACGAATCCGATGGGTTGCTCGGCCGGCTTAGGTATTTTCTCGAACTGGATAACGCAGGTCGCGACCGCTCGCCGGGTGTTGGTCGCCTTGATGTCGATAAAATCTGCCCGCCCGCCCCACCCGATCGACACCACTGCGCCCAATCGC
>JBKJRK010000623.1:0-3264 GCA_046593135.1 Tepidisphaeraceae bacterium
ATGGTCGACATCGAACGGCGCCCGGTCGGCGTCGTCCAGGCGATCAACAAGCGGGGCGAGGGCGCCGACTTTTCCGCCGGCGACCGAGCCATGCTCCAACTCCTCTCCGACCAGGCCGGCGTCGCCGTCCAACGCTTCCGCCTCCAGCAGGCCGCGCTCGAGTCGGTGGCCCTGCGCAGGGAGCTCGACCTGGCGAAGCGGGTGCAGGAAGCGATGATCCCCAAGACCCGCCCGGACGTGCCCGGCCTCGACGCCGCGGGGTGGACGAAGGCCGCCAGCGTCAACGGGGGCGATTGTTTCGACCTCTGGAAAATGCCCGACGGCCGGCTGGGAATTCTCGTCGCCGACGCATCGGGGCACGGCATTGCGCCCGCACTGATAGTGATGCAGGCGCGGACGCTAGTCCGCGCGCTCTGCGACACCGAGTGCGACCCCCTCAAGCTGCTCGTCCGCATCAACGCCCGCCTGGCGCAGGACATGGTCCCCGGGCGGTTCGTGACAATATTCCTCGGCTTCCTTTCTTCCGACGGCGTGCTCGAATGGTGCAGCGGCGGGCACGGGCCGATCCTGCTCCGCCGGTCGCGCGGCACAGCGGTCGAATCGCTCGATCCCGGCCTGCCGCCCATCGGCATTCTCGACGACATAGGCGAGGAGGCGTGCCCACCCGTTTCCCTCGAGGTCGGCGGCACGCTGGTCATCACCAGCGACGGCATCACCGAATCCTTTTCCCCCTCCGACGAGCTGTACGGCGAATCCCGCCTCATCCAAATCCTCGACCACTGCGACCGCGCCCCCGACTGCGGCACCGCCGGCGCCGGCCAAGTTATCTCCGCCCTCCAAGAAGCCATGATCGACTGGCAAGGCGGCCGGGACGAGCCGAAGGACGATCAGACAGTGGTCGTGGTAAAGCGCGTGGGATGAAAGGCGAAAACGTTGAAACACGAAGTCACGAAGACACGAAGCGGCGCGAGCAATCCATAACCTTCTTGCAGGTTGTTCTCACTAAAACAATCAATAGAGAATAAGGATCATTCTCACGGCGATAACTTGCCTTCGACAGAAGACGCTTCGTGCCTTCGTGACTTCGTGTTTTCAATTCTCTCCCGTTCAACCGACAGAGATTGTCCCCCGCGTGACGTGCTTCGCGCCGGCCGCGAGCTTGACCGCATTCTCCGCGGCGTTGGCGGTTTCGATGCAGAGCATGCCGGGCCATTCGTCGTCGCCGAAGTCGGCCATCGCTTTGGACTTCGCGATCCACGGGTTCCAGACGATCGTCGAAGCCGAACCGCTCTTGGAGACGACGATCTTCCGCCCGTTGCCGGTGTCGTCGACCGTCACGGTGTCAGACGTGTCGAGATAAACGCGGTCGGTTTCTCCCACAATCCCGAACGCCCCCGCCGGCTGGGTTTTGCGGGCCGACTTGTCGACCTTGTCGACGAAAGTCCGCCCGGCCAGGCCGTCGATCTTCGTCTTGTGGACGTCGCCGACAACGAGATACGTGTGGAAGGCGTCTTCGTAAGTGAATTCGCCCTTTGACGTGTTCACGACCTCCAGGGCCATGTCGAGCGCCTTGCCCACCGTGATCGTAAACGTTGCGGCAAAGTCGTGCGGAAAATATCCGCGGGAGGTTTCTGACGAGCCGAGTGACAATGTAATCACCACGTCGCCACTCTTTTCATGCTTTAACTCGCGGATGGACCACAGCGAAGTGCGGGCGAAGCCGTGCGCGGGGAACTTCGGGTTGGCGGCGTTCGGCCCGAACCACGGAAAAATCAGCGGGACGCCGCCGCGGATCGGCTTGGACGGGTCGAACAAACTCTCGGCGCTCATGAACAGCACCGGCTTGTGCCCCCGCGGCTGGAATCGCGTGACGTGCGCCCCGTGAAGGTACACCTCCGCTTCGGCCAGTTCTGACGTCACGCGTACGCGCGGCAACCCGCCGTTTCCCGTATCGATCGTCACGACGCCCGGCACGCCGAAACGGCTGTTCAGTTCACTGACATTGCTCATGCTGAAAACCTTCCTCTGTAAGTGAATTGGTCATCATACCCGCCGGTATGTCCGTTTCCTCGGGCAGGCCCGGGCAATTGATTCGCCGCGACGATTCCAGCATCCTCTGTCTCGCCATGCGGAGCCCGCACCCGTGAACATCCTCCTCGCCCCCGTCGGCAGCCACGGCGACGTCCACCCGTTTCTCGGCATCGGCGCGGAATTGCTCCGCCGCGGGCACCGCGTCACGATGTTCACCAACGGCTTGTTCGAGCCGCTGGCGCGAAATGTCGGGCTGGATTTCGTGCCCGTGGGAACGGCCGAGGAATTTCGGTCGATCATTTCCGATCCGGAACTCTGGCACCCGAAACGCGGCTGGCGAAAAGTCTTCGAGGGGACCGTCAACGACCTGCTGCCGCTTCAATACGACGCGCTCAAGACTCGCGTGATTCCCGGCGACACCGCCATCGTCGCGGCGACGCTGGCGTTCGGCGCTCGGGTGTTGCAGGACGAGACGCACGTTCCGCTCGCGACGCTGCATTTGCAGCCGAGTATTCTGCGCTCGACGTATCAGACGCCGATTCTGCCGGGAGTGCCGCCGCTGGGTTGGGCGCCGCGGTGGTTTAAACGGGGGCTGTTCGCGTTTGCCGACCGGTTCGTGCTCGACCCGGTGATCGCGACGCCGTTGAACGCGTTTCGCGCGACGAAGGGATTGCCGCCGGTGAAGCGCGTGACGAGTGAGTGGTGGCATTCGCCGGACCGGGTGATCGGGCTTTTTCCGGAGTGGTTTGCCGCACCGCAGCCGGACTGGCCGGCGCAGATGCGGCTGACCGGGTTTCCGCTGTTCGATGAAAAAGGGCTGGAGCCGCTGTCCGACGACCTGCAACGCTTCCTGGCCGCCGGCAGTCCCGATGACAAGCCGATCGCGTTCACGCCCGGCTCCGCGATGTCCCACGGCCGCGAGTTCTTCGAAGCCGCGGCCGGCGCCTGCGAAATTCTGGGCCGACGCGGACTCTTGCTCACGCGCCACCGCGAGCACCTTCCCGCCGGCCTGCCGCCCGGCGTCATTCACGTCCCCTATGCCCCGTTCAGCGAGCTTCTCCCCTGCTGCGCCGCCCTCGTCCACCACGGCGGCATCGGCACGCTCGCCCAGGCCATGGCCGCCGGCGTGCCGCAGCTGATTCAGCCCATGAGCCACGACCAGCCGGACAACGCGGAACGGGTCAAGCGTTTAGGCATCGGCGACTGGCTGGCGGTGAAGAAGTTCAGGGGGCC
>JBKJRK010000075.1:0-8827 GCA_046593135.1 Tepidisphaeraceae bacterium
CGTTGCGGGAAATCCGTCTCGAGCACGCCACGCTTGAAGAATTTTTCGTGCAGGTCACGGCAAATCAGGCCGTTGCTAAGGAATCGCAGTAGGGGCGAACCTTGTGTTCGCCCTGAATGCCCGGGTTTAGAAATCGTAGGGGCGAACCTTGTGTTCGCTCCGAGTGTCCGGTTTAGAAACGGAGGGCGAACACAAGGTTCGCCCCTACAAGATCATGAGCAGAGCCACCGTCATCGCCCGCAGGGAGCTTTCGAGTTACTTTTACTCGCCGATCGCGTACGTCGCGTTGTTCCTGTTCCTCTGCGTCGCCGGGTTTTTATTCCGCAAGGACTTTCAGCCCGGCCAGCCGGTGGTCATGCGCTCGATTTTTGAGTGGATGGTCTGGCTGTTGGTCGGCATACTTCCGGTGTTGTGCATGGGGTTGTTGGCGCAGGAGTGGGCGACCGGCACGATCGAAACGATGATGACGGCGCCGGTCGAAGAGCACGAGGTGGTGCTCGGTAAGTTCCTCGGCTCATTCTCTTTTTTCCTCATCCTGCTCGCCCCGACGCTTCTTTACCTCGCAATGCTCGCCCTTCACGGCCGGCCCGACTACGGGCCTATCGCCAGCGGCTATCTCGGGCTCGTACTGGTCGGCGCGCTGTTTATTTCGATCTGCCTTTTCTGCTCGGCGCTGACGCGTATGCAGCTCGTTGCGGCCATCAGCGCTTGGGCGATCCTGCTGATGATTTCGCTGGTCCCCTGGATTGCTTCGGGACAGGCGACGCTTTCCGGATTCTGGCGCAAGGTCGCCGATCAGGGCGTGATGGCCCGCTACACTGATTTTTCCAAAGGCGTCATCGACACCGGCAACCTCGTTTATTTCCTCGCCGCGACCGGGGTATTTCTGTTTCTGACGGTGAAAGTCCTGGAGTCGCGCCGGTGGAAGTGATTGCCAATTTGAAATCTGAAGTCTGGTGTGAAATCTGAAATCCGATTCTTATTTAGATTAGCCCTCTGAACCCCGTTCAACCATGAGCGACCAACCAACCAAATCCCCCGACGCCGCGATCACCCCGCCCGGCCCCGAGACGCAGAAGCAGCGTTGGGTGAAGTACGGGGCCAACGTCGTACTCGTCAGCGTCGTCGTCGTGCTGCTCGGCGGCGTCGCCGTGGCGATCGCGCAGCAGTCTCGCCTGAAGGCACGCGTCGACACCACGCATGCCGGGCAGTACAGCCTGAAGCCGCAGACGAAGGCGATTCTGCGCGACCTCAAGCAGAACGTTCGGATCGTCAGCCTCTACGCCCAAACCAAGCCGCTGCCGGGCAAAGAAAAGGATTACATCAATTTAGCGACGCCGGTCGCCGACCTGCTGGACGAATACAAGCGCAGTTCCGGCGGCAGGATCGAAATCGAAATCATCGACCCGACGCAAAACCCGTCGAAGGTCGACGACCTCATCGCGCAGGTGACCGAACGTTACGGCGGGGAGATTAAGCCGTACCAGGAGTTCCTCGCCGGCTACGACAAGTCTTACGAGTCGCTGAAAAAGCTCATCACGGATGAAGCGGGCAAGGCCGCCTCTTTTGACCAGAAGATGCTGGTGACTTCACAGCTCGGCCAAATCGTTTTGGCCGCGGGATCGGGCTTGAAGAACGCCCTTGACGATTTGGACACGGCCCGTCGGTCGCGCGAGCGTCTGCTTGCCACGAAGCCGCCGAATTATAAGGGCGCCGTCGACGCCATTCAGTTAAGCGTGGCGGAGCTCTCGGCCAACGCGAACGAGGTGGCGAAGCAGTTTGAAGCGTTGAAAGACGACAAGGCCGCGCCGCCGCCGGTGAAGGCGTACGCCGTCGAGGCGGTGGACCGGTATAAGGCGATCGGCAAGCAGACCGCGGTGGTGGTCGATCAGATCAAGAAGCTTGGCGCGTTGAAGCTGGAGGACCTGCGACAAACCCTTCGGGCGCGCGACGGCATCGTCGTAATGGGGCCGAAGGACATGCGCGTGATTTCGTCGGACCACGTTTGGCAGTCCGATCCGAACATCCGGGCGTCGGGCGGCAAGGCGGTCAAGCCCCAGTTCGCCGGCGAGCAGCAAATCAGTTCCGCGATTTTGACGCTGACGCAGGACAAAAAGCCGAAGGTCGCGTTTGTTCGCGCCGGCGGCCCGCCTCTCACGCCCGAGGGGACGATGCTGTCCTCCGCGCCGGGCGAATTGTCGCGCGCCGCGGCCCAGCTTCGTGAATACAACTTTGAAGTGCTCGAGAAGGATTTGACGGGCATGTGGGCCGCGGAAGCGTTGCAGCAGAGCAACGGCATTCCCCCCGAGCCCGACCCCACCGACGAGCAGATCAAGGACGCGTTGTGGGTCGTGATCCCTTTCCCCCCCCGCGAGGGCCGGTTTGGCAAGCCGCCGCTCATTGGGCCACGCGTTGCAGAACACCTCAAGGCGGGCGGATCAGCGCTGGTCCTCATGCCGCCCGAAGGCGAAGACATGTCGCCCGCGCTGAGCGACTACGGCATCAAGGTGCGAACCGATGCAATCGCCGTCCACGAACCGGTTGGAAGCGGCGGCGGCCCGCAGAACGATGCGGTCAACGACGCCCAGAAGAACCCATTCGTCTTCATCGTCAGCCAGTACGGCTCTCACACCCTTACCCAGCCGATCCGCAGCCTGGACGCGCTGATCGCGGCGGCGGTGCCCGTGACGACCGAGCCGAAGCCCGGCGTCAAGCAGTGGAACCTGATCCCGTTGCCGCAGGAACCTAAGAGTTGGGGTGAGACGAACATCGAAAGGCTGAAGCAGAACGGACCCATCACGTTCGATCCGCCGGCCGACATGACCGGCCCGATTTATGCCGGCGCGGTGGCAGAGAAGGAAAAGGGCGACGGGCGTGTCGTCGTGCTGGGCAACGTGCAGTTCGTTGCGGATAACATCCTCCGCGTTCCCGATCGCGAAATGCTCGAGCAGGGTTATCTCGTTTCCCGTTTCCCCGGGGCGATGGATTTATTCACCAACAGCATCTTCTGGCTTTCCAAGATGGAGGCCATGATCGCCATCAGCCCCTCCGCGATGGACGTGCCCCGTATCGAGACCATGAGCCCCGGCCGCGCGTGGTTCTGGCGCAACGGCGTCCTGCTGATCGGCATGCCGCTCCTGGTCATCGCCGCAGGCGGGTTGATGTACGTCCGACGGCGGGATTGAAGTCGAAATAAGTTGCCAGTTGCCGTCATCAGTTGCCAGTTAAGAACAGCAACTCGGACCGGCTCGACTGGCAACTTCATAACTGGCAACTGACAACTTATTTTCCTCCACCCATGAATTTCCGAACCACGATCCTTCTCCTTGTCGTGTTGGCCGCGGCGGCGGTGTTGTTCTTTGTCGCGAAGAGCCGCGAGCCGACTGAAGACGTCACGAAAACCGAGAGTTACGACGATGCCGGCAAGAAGCTGTTTGACGTGCCCAGCGCGAACGTCAACAAGGTCGTCGTCACGCCGGCCGGCGGTGAACGCCTGGCCTTTGAGCGTGAAGGCGCGAGCGAATGGCGGCTGACGGAGCCGGTGAAAGGCCCGGCGGACGCCGCGAAGGTGGACGGTCTCGTTAAAGAATTGCTCGAGCTCCGTACAACCGGGCGTACAAACGCCGTGGGCAAGGGGTTGGACCAGCCGCAATACGTCGTGGAAGTAACGGACAAGAGCGACAAGACGACGAAGCTCAACGTCGGCACACGTGCGGCCGTCGGCGACATTCTCTACGTCCGTCTCGAGGGACAGGATCAGGCCGACCTCGTCGCGGGCAAGGTCATCGACGAACTCGAAAAGCCGGTCACGGATTTCCGCCGGGCAAAGGTGGTCGGAGCGACCAATGACGACATCGTCGGCGTTACCGTCGCGCAAGGCGACCAGACGCTCAAACTCGTGCGCGGTGAGAGTAAAGACTGGAAGGTCGTCGAGCCTCAGCAGATGCCCGGCGACACCCGCCAGATTTCGACGCTCCTGTCGGCCGTCACCGACCTGAAGGTCGTGAAGTTCGTCGCCGAGGACGTGAAAAATCCTGCGGCGTACGGGCTGGACGAGCCGCAGATGACCTTGACGTTGACGACGACGCCCCCGAGCGCGAGGGTGGTCGAGACGCCAAAGCCGATGAATCTAGTCGCGGCCGCGGCGTCGCCGGAAACAAAGCCGGCCGAGGCGGGCCCGGCGACAAAGCCGGCCGCGACACAGCCGGCGCAACAAACAACGACCATCAAATTCGGCCGGTCCCAGGACGTGTTCAAGAAAAACGTCTTCGCCACGGCCTCGGACGACGGGCCGGTGGTGACGGTGCCGGCGTCAGTGCTTGACTCGTTCAAAAAGACCCCGCTCGACTTGCGTGACCGGAAGGTCCTCACGGTGACCGCCGATGCCGTGAGCCGATTTTCGCTTACCGTCGAAACCGCGGCTACGACGCAGCCGACGACCCGGCCCGCGGAGAAAAAGGAAGTCGTCCTCGAACCCCGCAGCCAGGTGACGCCTGCCGGTCCAGTCACCCGGCCCGCGACGGCGCCTTCAACGGGGCCTTCCACGGCGCCGGCGACACAGCCGGCAGTTCGTCAGTCGAAATGGGTGCTCAACTCCAACCCGGCCGTCAATGCGAACGACGACAGCGTCGGGATGTTGTTCGCCGTCCTATCGCCGCTGGACGCCGACCGGTATTTAGAAACGTTCCCGACGACCCAGACCACGGCCGCAGCGACGTACACCATCAAGATCAAAACCCGCGCGACGGCGGACGTCCCCTCCAAAGATCACGAGGTAAAAATCACCGACCCGGGCGGGAAGTCGAAGCTGATTTGTCAGTACGCCGATGCGACGTTCGAGATAGACCGCTCCACCCTGCAAATGATCAACGGCGATTTCGTGGCGCCGGAAGGCATGTTTTCCGGCCCGGGCAGAGGCGGCATCTACAACGGCCCGCCGTCAGCCCCGCCCCCCCCTCGGTAAATTTCCGCCCCGCCTTCTCCCTCTCCCCTGAAAAAACGGGGAGAGGGAGCGGGCAGACGGCACTATTCCCGTTTCGCACCTGAATCCCGCGGCGTCTCGCTCGCAACGCCAATCGCGACGCGATGCGTTGCGCCGTTGTCGCCGTCTCCGTCGGCAGCATCATGACCGCCGTTTGATCTCGCCGGCTCGAATCCTAGCCGTTCGGAAACGAGTAGGTTGAGCAGAAGGCCCATCATCCCGCCTCCGGCTCCGTGCGCGTTTGTACCGGTGGATCCGTCCCCGCCCGCGACAAACAGGTGTTGCGGCACGAGCGGCTGGGTGCTCTTGCTGAGGTGGTCTGCGGCGAGTGCGAGAGCGTACAGCCGCGGGTCGCCGTAGCTCTGCACTTTTCGCGTGAGCACTTCCGCCTCCGCCCGGCCGACCTCGCCGATCCGGGCCGCTTCGCCCTGGCCGGCCAGCACGCGCCGGCGACTCTCGGCCTCGGCGGTCACGACTGTCTGCTCGGCCCGCCGCTTCGACCGCTCCAATTCCGCCTCGGCCATCACGACCGCCTGTTGCGCCTGCATGCGCGCCCGGGCCAGGTCCGCCTCGCCGGCGTTTTCCGCGATGCGGATCTGCACCTGCGACGCCGTCAGGTCCGCCTGCCGGGCCGCCAGTGCCTGGGCCTCGTTGAGCTTTTTCTGCTCCTCGGCCGCCGCCCGCTGGCGGGTGAAGGTCTCGATCTGCTCGATGCTGAGCTGCCGCTGGCGCAGTTGTTCCAGCAGCGTTTCGATCTTGCCGCCGACTTCGGCCGTGTCGGGCTTGCCGATCAGCACGTCCACGCATTCGATGTCGAACTCGCGGAACTTGGCCTGTAGCTCGGCCCGTGATTCCGTGCGCATCACGTCGCGGTCGTGCAAGAGTTCGAGCATGGTCTTCTTGTGCGCGGTGTCGCGGAAGTACGCGCTGAGCATGGGGTCGAGCGTCTGCGTGATCAGTTTCTTCACGTCGCCGAACCGCTGGATGACGCTCGGCGCCTTCATGTAGTCGATGTGGACGACCACGCTGAGCGGCAGCATCGGCTCGTACGCGTCCTTGGTGACAAGGTCGATGCTCTTGAGGCTGTCGTCATACTTGTGAGCCTCGGTCTTGCCGGTGACCCAGTGCAGCACGAAGTTGGTCGTGGGCACGAGGATCATCTGCCCGGCGTAGGTGTTGAACGGATACTTGCCGGGGCCGAATGGGCGTTCCCACACGCCGCGTTCGCCGCGGGCGACGCGTTCGCCGTGGCGGAACGCGTCGCCGGAGACGTCGTTGCCGATCGGGCCGTAGTAGCTGACGACCACGCCGACGTAGCCGATGGGCACGACGGACTTGGCGATGCCCTCGACGGTGGCGAACCAGCGGTTGAGGAAGTACGTGCCATCCGTTAGCGGCACGTACTGCCGCCCGCGGCGGCCGCCGGCGCGGAGGAACGCTTCGGGGTCCTGGTAGTTGTTGTGGTAGTTGGGGTCCGATGGGTCGTTGCCGACCGCCGGCGCGATGATCTCGCCGGGCGCCAGGCTCGGGCCGTCGTGGATCGTCACGATGCCGATCGAGTCGACGGAGATCTGCTTGTCAGAGTCGAGCGGGTCGACCGTGCGGACGGAGCCGCCGATGACGACGGTGTCGAAGCCGCGGACGGCGGCCAGTTCCTTCTGCCAGTCCAGCAGCTTCTGTAGCTCGGCCTTTGCTTCACCGAGCATGTAAACGCGGTCCTCGGCGATGACGACGAACAGCGCGAGGTTGATCGCGTACACGCCTTCACGCAGGATCGCCCGCTGCCGGCCGCGCTGGCCGGCGAAGGTCTGAGATCTCACGTCTGAAATCTGCGATTTCATATCTGGAATTCGCGATTTCATATCTGGGATTTCAGACGCGGCGTGACCGGCCTTGTTGCCCGTCCCGGCCATGAACGCCGTCGCGTCCTGGAAGTCTACGCAGGCGTGGACGATCCGGCCGAGCGTCTGGCCCGGGGTGAGCGGCTCGCCGTCGCGGGCGTAAACGTACGCGATCTTGCCCTGCGGCACCGTCACCAGCGGGACCCGGTGAATGCGGTACTGCCAGCGCCACAGCCCGAAGTGCAAGCCGCCGCGGAGGACGGCCGCCTGGTAGCCGGCTTCGCCGCCGGTGGCGATGATCCGGGCCTGGCCGACGGACCCGCGCAGCGACCAGAGTTTCTCCAACACGCCGACGCGGTCGTTGGCGATGTGGACGGCCCCGACGAACATCGCCGCGAGCCACAGGAGCACCAGTGGCACGGCGATGAGAAACACGCTAGCGGTGACACTCATCCCCAGCACGACGCCCGGCCTCGCAGGCGGGGCGCCGGAACTGGCGAGTTTCGTCCCGAGCAGCATGCACGTGCTAAACGCACTTGCCGCGAACATAAAGAATCTCCTCCGTCCGCACCCACCCCTGTTCTTTCCGCACCTGCCCCGACTGGCCCGGCACTGAGGCCGGGTCTTGAGTGGCACCTATCGCCGCGGCAAACGGCTGCACAACATCACAGCACGCCTGCCGGTCGGGGCCGATTTCCATTCGGCGCGGAAGTTGGGTGGAGAGTGTTAGACGGGCTGGAAAACATGCTAAGCACGTTTCCCAAAACGCCGTCCGCGTACGGACGGATTTCGCGTGCCAGAGCGTGGCACGGCGTTACCGCCGGATAAATCAGCCACTTACAGCAACATGAAGTGCAAAAATTGTTTTTATAACCGGGGCGGTCGGACTTGACGTGACTTACAAACACGCCGGTGAATTGCACGCTCCTTGACAGGCGACATCGAGCGTTCCATGCCGGCGCAGACGTGTCGAACTGAAATTATACTCTGAACAAAATGGTTGAACGCCAACACGCCAAGTACGCCAAGTAAAGATCGCCAAGAGCAGAAAACAGCCCGCGTGTCATGTTTCTTGTGTTTGATCTTGGCGGCCTTGGCGTCTTGCCGTTCATCTCCGCTTTTTGTGCCGGACAAAATCAAAGCGCTTGCTGGCGTCCTGATTCCCATTCCTGGTAGTCGTCGGCGCCGAGCGCGTGATGGTGCTCGCCTTGGCCTTCGTCGGTGGAAGTGTCGGCAACATGCCCGCGCGTCGGTACGTCGGCGTCGGGCTCGCCGGACTCGTTCGCCAGGCGCGGGTCGTCCGATTGGTCCTGGCCTGCCTGTTGACGTGTTGAATCGCCGAGGCGGTGTTTAGATTGACTCATGCCCATGTGGCTCCTTTCCGTATGAGCGTTCAGCCAATTTGAACCCGTCGCCGGTTGTATGGCAGCGCGAGAAATCCGGCCTTGGCGTAGACCCTGGCAGCGGTCATCGGACCTGGTATAGCGTGTCGCCGAGCACCACGTCTACCTCGTTCCCGAGCGCGAGCCATTGGGCGGCGTCCGGATTTTGCGAGACCAGGGCGAAGTAGTCGTCACTGTTGAAAGCGACTTGTTTCCGCTTGAGGTCTTTCAACGTCTGCGCAGTGGCGTAGGTCCACGTTGCGCCGTTTTGATAGAACGCCCGGCCGTTCACGACGCGGGCCTGTTGGGCGTAGCTCTGCGTTTTCTTAGAAACGCGAGCCGGACAAAGTTCCCGGAAGGGCGTGGCGTGAAGTTGTGTCGCGTTGCTTCCGCCTTTTCGTCAGGCACGGCATCGGATCACGGCCCATTTAATGTCCGGCTCGTGATTTTGCGGGTTCTACGTGCAACGTCGCGGCCGGCATTCGACTCGGCATAGCGATTGCATAGGCTGGTTGGAACTGGAACAGACGTCAATGACATCCCCGGTATCGCTCACATCGAGCGAAGGAGAATCGCTATGGAAATGGAAACGCTTCAGGACCTGTTGGTTGACGAAATCAAGG
>JBKJRK010000090.1:0-4392 GCA_046593135.1 Tepidisphaeraceae bacterium
ATGCGACTCACCGCGTGCGGCAATTACCGATCGAGGCGATGCATTTTCGACGATTTTCAGTTCCTACCCTACACCCCTCGCGGTCACCACTTCGGTGATGTGGCAACAATGTTTTAATGAGATTAACGGGTACGCGTCAACGGAATTGTAAAAAAACGGCGGTCTTTTTTGTATTTTGCCTATTGTGACGACGCCTCGGTCCACGTCGCCAGGCGCTCGCGTGCCCACGCGGCCCACGCCGGGCGTGTTTCGCGCAGGACGAGTTGCTTGAGCAGGTCGCGTACCGATGGGTCGCGATCGCCTCGCCGGAGTCGAGCGCGCGCTAGATTGCCCAGCACCTCGACGTTGTCCGTAGCCAATCGCATCGCCTCGTCGTAGCTCGCGACAGCCTCGTCCAGCTTCCCAGCCGCTTCGAAAACGAGCCCGAGGTTGTTGCGCGGCTCAGGGACGTTCGGCATCAGCTTGGTGGCGTATTGGAACTCCCACGCCGCGAGGTACATCTTGCCTTGGTGAAAATGAACCTTGCCGAGGTTGTTATGCGCGGGGCCGTACATGACGTCGGCGCCGAGCGCCGCCTTCAACTCCGCTTCGGCGCCTTTGTAATCCCCCCGCTCGATCCGGCGGATCGCTTCGGCGTTGTGCGTCTCGGCCAGAGTGGAGTCGCGACGGGGGTCCTGTCCGACGGTTTCGTAGCCCGACAATTCTTTTGTCGCTTTGGATGCGCATCCGCCGGCCAGTGGAATCAGCAGCGCGGGTAAGGCCAGCGTTTGCCATAGACGGCGGATCAAATGTGTGGTCATCTTATTCCTTAAGCGCGGCAGCGCCCTCCGACGGGCGGACGAGATACGTGAGCGTGGTTTCGACCGACCAGCGGTCGCCGGCGTCGTCGGGGCTCGGCGCGGAAAGCCGGATTTGCTTGAGCGACAACCCCGAACGGCCGGAACTGACGCCGTGCAGGAATGTGAACACCTGACGTAACGTGACGCCGCGAAGATGCACGACCGTCGGCTTCTCACGAAGCGGCCCGTCGCCGACGCGCTGAGCGGGGCCGGGCTCGATTCGATCGATGCTCGTTTCCGGAAACTCCGCCGCCTTCGCGCCGGCTTCGATCCGGCGGATGAGCTCTTCCGCGCGGGGTTCCCGAACGCCGGGCGCGAGGCCCGCCGGCCCGCGGGCCGCTTCAATCTTCGTCGCGAGCCGGCGGCATTCGGCGAGGTTCGTCGCCGCCAGGCCCGCCGCTTCGCGGGCGGCGTTCAGGCGGAGGTAACCCCACGACGTGCCGCCGAGCAGTGCGACGCCGAGGGTCCCCAGGACGAACGTGTGTACCGGTCGCGTCATCGGGACGCCCTCCGCTCGAGCGCCGCGGGGCTCGCGCCGCCGGGCGCAAGTTTGCCCGTGATCGTGAAACCGACGCCGCGCCCGGGGAGTTGTTCGGTCCGCGGCGGTTCGACGACAAAACCTTCCCTGCGACGAAGCGACGTCGCCAGGACTTCGGCGTCGCCGTGCGACCGTGCTTCGCCGTCGAGCGTGAAACCGCCGTCGACCAGGCGCACTTCGGACAATCGGAAACGGACGTCGGCGGGGAGAAACGTGATGACGTCGCGCAGGACGACGAGCCCCCTCCCGACGGGCACCACACCCGTCACGCCGCCGGAGGATGTGCGAGAAACCTGCTGGACTTCGCTGGCCAGACGGGAACGAACGTCCCCGGGCAAGGGCTGCCCGGGTAAGGCTTCACGAAAAACCGCCGCCTGATCGGCTTCGTACCGCGACGCGAGATTTTCGTACCGGGCCGCCCTCCAGAACAGTGCCGCCGCCGCGCACGCCAGGCACACGAACACCGCCGCCGTGGCCCATGCCGTCGCGGCTCCCGCCGCCCGCAAGCTCCCGCGCGATCCGCCGGCGTTGCCGTAGGCCAGATCAACCCAGGGCTGTCGCTTTCCGCGAAGGATCATTTGCGCCCCCGCCGTCGCGAGCGTGTGGCGTGGAACGGGTTCGGCAGTGACAACCGGCACGCCGAGCGGCTCGAGGCGGCTCACGACGTTTGGCTCCTCGCCACACACGATGATCCGTTCCGGCCTGGGCGCGTTGTGCATGGCCATCCGAACATGCAGGACCACGTCGTCAGGGTCGTCCGTGAGCACGTACCACGCTGCCGGGGCCCCGCCGCGCAGAACGAACAACTCAGCGACACCCCTCCCGACGTTCCACAGGACGAACTCACCGGCGTCATCGGATGGCGTCGTCGGCGTCTGCGGACGGACGTCGAGCCACTGTTGCAGTGCCAGCATCGAAGCGGGGTAGACGCCCCGGACGCGTGCGTCGGCGGCCTCGATTGCCCCGACCAGCGGGTCCAGCATCCGCCGCTCCACGCCAATGCCGAGGGCCGCACCCGTGCCGATGGGGATGAAATCCGCCGCGATCTCTTCGGCGGACACGGGCAGTTTTTCTTCGAAGCGATAAAGCATCGCTTGCCCGCGTTGCCGCGCGGGAAGGTCAACCGTTTCGATCGGCGCGCAAAGGCATGCCCACGATCCCAGCGCCAACACGGCGGACACGCCACGCGGGATGTCAATCTCCTCGAAGGCTTTGGCCAGCGCCTCCGCCCGCATTTCCGGCGTCGCGTCGGGCGAATGCGGAACGTCGACGATAGACACGCCGGTCCGCGCGGCCACGCCGACGCGCCATCCGTCGGATTCTGCGAAAATGACGAGCGATTTTTCGGCCATCACGTTCACCTGACCGTCGTCTCCACCGGCTGCGCTTCCGAGTTTGCCGAAGGCGGCTGCGCAGGCCCCGCGTCGGGAATCGTGGTTTCAATTTTCTCAATTTTCAGAATGACCGGCCGCCCTGCAATCGAGAGGGTTGCGCCGCGCTCGTCGATGCTTAGGATCTCCGCACCGCCGGCCTTTTCGCCGACGGCTTTCATTTCCATCTGGCCGAGCACCGAGATGAAGATTCCCCGCGGGCGGGAAGGGCCGAGAATCGTGCCGACGAGCCGGACGGGCAGCGTACCGGCGACGGTGTCAGACGGCGACGTAGCAGGCGTCGCCGCGTCGGAGAGCGGCCGGCGGAGGTCGAGCGACCAAGCCGGTGCAAAACTGCTCAGCGGCGGATCGTTCGACGTCGCGCCGATGATTGCAACGGTTCCGTTTCCCACCACCTTGTCGGCTTCCGCCAACGGCCACCGCGCCGCCGCGACCACGGCGAGACCCCCGGCGGCAAGCAATGCTGCCGCGGTCGAGAATAGCACGAGCTTCGTCCGACCGACGTTCACCCTCGACCGCCTTCTTCCAATTGCCAGAGCAGACCGCCCTCGGCTTTCCATTCCTGGGGCGTGGGCGAGACGCCCGCTATTCCGTCACCAGCTAAACACCCGAATCCCCGTCGCCCGGCCGGCCTCGACGTCGGCGACGCTGAGATCATACCACTCCCGCGTGCCGGCTCGCGTGACAATCCAAAGCGAAAAACACGTCGACTCGTCCGTCAACAACAGGTCGCACGCCTGCCGCCGCGATTCGGAAAGGTTTAGCGCGTCGAGCGTATCCCACAGGTCAAACTCCGGGTCTTTTTCGCGTGCCGAAACCAGTTTTGCGACGTGGGCCGGCCCTAAAACGGGCTCGCAGGCCCGTGTGAGCGCTTCACGCGTGGCCCGCCGGACGTTCAGCGAACCGTCGCTCCAGCATGTCAGGTTGGACGTGACGGACGGCGAGTCACCGCGCCGGTGGACCAACTCGTCTGGCCCCGCGGCCGGAAATATCTGGCCCCAGCTTTCAAAGAACGGCTGAAAGGAAACGTCCAGAGCTTCATCTTCAGCTTTCTCATCACTGTCCGATTCGTCCGTGGATTCCATTTCAAGAGGGTGAAGCTCAACGAGAATTGGCGAACCGGACAACTGCGCCAGTTCACGCACCGCGCGGTCGGCGCCGGCCCGTTGATTCAAGGCATACATCAGATTGACGTTGGCCTTTGCTTGCTCGTCCCCGAAGACCAGCGTCACGGATTGGCCGCCGAGCAAAAGGGAGATGCGCGCTTCCGCGACGTCTGGAGATTCATTCTTTGGGCGTGGAGCGGCAAGCACTTTCGGCGCTTTCGGCAACAGTGCCGCGCGGCAACTCAAGACGCCCCACCGTCGTTGGAGGTCTTCCTGCGCCCGCGCCGCTTGGACGGCTTGTTGCAATCCCGCCCTGCACACGCCCGCCAAAGCCGCCGCGGCAATGGCGAGGAGCAGCAGCGTAAGCAGCAGGACGTAGCCGCGATGTCGGGGCCGAAGGTTCATGGGATAGGCGCGACTAACGCGTCGCAATGACATCATCCAGTAGAACTCCACCCGGTCCGTCGACGCGGACACGCAGCGGTGATTTCAGCGCATCGAGCCGGACGATGGCAAGG
>JBKJRK010000207.1:0-4496 GCA_046593135.1 Tepidisphaeraceae bacterium
AATGAGGTCTTCGGCGGACGGTCCCGCCGCCTCGTCCGTTGACGCGTGCCGGACCTGTGTAGAGTCGCGTAGTAACCCCAGGAACTCGTTAAATACCGGCTCTCCCTCATCTCGTTGATGCCGCCAGTACATTTCGGCCAGACACCGCCGGGTGACATCAGTGAAATCCGTTACATCAACCTTTAACTGCACTTTGGCCCATCGCTGCGGCTCCAGCAATAGTATGCCCAGTATCCACCGCTCGGCGCGGTCTCGCCCCGACAAAAACTTTCGCGGACCAGCCGCCACCGACGCAGGCGACCGGCTCATCGCCTGCGGCCCGGTCGAACTCGTCGATCCGGCGCCGCGCTGGCCCTGCGGTGGCGAAGTTTTAGGCCGCCCGAACCGGCGGTTCAATTCCTCTCGCGGAATTTCTGTCAGCCGGCTTACACGCGATAAGGCTTGACCCCATCGAAGTGAATCGACCGGCCCGCTTCCCCGGGCGTCGGCGAGGGTCTTCAAATACTCTTCAACGGCTTTCTGCTGGCCGGTCAGGTTGTTGCCGCTTTCGTTAAAACGACGGGACAACTGCTTCCATTTATATGACAACGCGTCGGTTGCACTGGCCAGCATGGCCTCGAACCCTTCGGCTCCGTGTTCAATGACGAACTCGTCGGGGTCGACTTCCGCCGGCATCGAGGCGATGGCGATTTCGACCGGCTGGGTCAGGAACAACCCGACCGCCCGGTCGACGGCTAAGTCGCCCGCCGTGTCGGCGTCGAACAGGAGGACGATCCGGTCGGCAAACCGCCGAAGGGTCGTCACGTGCTGTTCGGTCATTGCAGTGCCGAGAACGGACACCACGTTGCTGACGCCAAACTGATGCGCCACAATGACATCCGTGTATCCCTCGACCACGACGGCCGTCCGGGTTTCGACAATCCGCTGGCGGGCCAGATCGAGTCCAAAGACACATCGCCCCTTGGAAAACAGCGGCGTTTCCGGGCTGTTGAGATACTTGGCGGGGTCTTCCGACCCGGGCATGACGCGTCCGCCGAAGGCGATTACCCGTCCGTTTTCGTCACGGATGGGGAACATCAGCCGGTTGCGGAAGGTGTCGTAGTGCCCGTCGCCGCGCTCGCGGGGCTTCGCCAAACCGCCCAATGCGAGTTGCTGCGGCTCGAACTTCCGGCCCACCGGGCTGCGGAGCAAGCCGTCCCAGGCGTCGAGCGACAGGCCGATCTGGAACCGCTGGACTGATTCGGAGCTGATCTGGCGTTTTTCCAGATAAGCGCGGGCTGCGGCACCAAGCTGTGGATGCGACAACGACTTTTCAAAGAACGCGCAGGCCGCCGAGTGGGCGTCGAGCAGCACCTGCCGCTCGCCTGCTTTTTCCTTTGAGACGCCGAAACTCGGCATCTCGATGCCCGCCTGCTGGCCGAGTTGGCGGAGGGCGTCTTTGAATTCGACGCGGTCCCGCTTGATGACAAAGTCGATGGCGTTTCCGCCTTCTTTACAGCCGTAACAGTAAAAAAACTGCTTCCCCGGGCTCACGTGAAACGAGGGACTTTTTTCCTGATGGAACGGGCAAAGCCCCTTGTAATCCTTGCCGGCCCGTTTGAGCGCGACGGTCTGGCCGATCAACTCGACAATGTCGATCGCGGCCAGGACTTGGGACTTGAAGTCGCTGCTCGACGCGCTCACACGACGTCCTCAAATGAGGTCAAGTTCCACAAATCCACCGTTTATCGATCAAAGCCGCGACCAGGCGGGTCGCCGCTGCCGCCTACGTGTGATTTAAAACCCGTTAAATTCAGGGTTTAAGGTGGTTGATCAGCCGCGTCAAATATAGCACGGGAATACAGGGGGGTCAAATTCCATTTGTTTCAGGCACAGCTGATCAGGACGATCGTTTGACAGGCTTGTTCACTTGCCCGCCGCGCCGTCACGTGGTCTGATGGTATCGGCGGAACCTCACGATCCTCACAACTACTTTGCACTCCCGCCCCTGGACGGATTCTTTCACGAGGCAAGGCGGCCCATGCGACGTTTCACCCTTGACATCAACACCAATGGCGACACCGACGTTGTCAACCTGATGCCCCATCTCGCCCCGCGCGTCCGCGAACTCGGCGGCGACGGCGTGCTGCACCTGTTTGTCGTCGGCTCCACCGCCGCCCTCACCACCATCGAGTTCGAGCCCGGCCTGATCAAGCACGACCTGCCCACCCTCGTCCAACGCCTCATTCCCGACGACGCCCGCTACGACCACGAAGCCACCTGGAACGACGACAACGGCCATTCCCACCTCCGCGCCACAATGATCGGCGCTAGCGTCACCATCCCCTTCGCCGAAGGAAAACTCCTTACCGGCGAATATCAGCAGGTCGTGCTCATCGACTTCGACACGCGGCCGCGGAGGCGGACGGTCATCGGGACCGTGTTGGCGTGAACAGCGATCGATTGAAAAAGGGGCTACCGCTCATCGCGCTGCTTTAATCCTGCTGTATCCATCCCGCTGCCCCGGCGTGTAGATCGGGATGATGTCTACGGGTGAAAATTTCAGCGCGCGGTGACGTACTCGATCGCACCCGCCTGCGGCACGAGCCCTGCTTGGGCGCCGCGGTTTAGCAGCGTCGTGATCGCTTCGCGCCCCTTCGGTCCGTAGTCAAGCGTCCAGTTGTTCACGTACATCCCGACGAACCGGTCGGCCAGTTCGCGGTCGAGGTCGCGGCCAAACCGTAGCGCGTATTCGACGGCTTCTTTCCGATGGTCCAGGCTGTACTGGATCGATTGCTTGAGCACGTCCGTAACGTCCTGCATCACGTCGGGTCCGAGGTCTTTGCGGATGCAGTTTCCGCCGAGCGGAAGGGGCAGGCCGGTCTGCTCGTGCCACCAGACGCCGAGGTCGAGGAGGAGGTGAAGGCCGAACTGCTGATAGGTGAGCTGGCCTTCGTGAATGATGAGCCCCGCGTCGGCTTTGCCTTCTTTGACGTATTTCGGGATCTGGTCGAACTCGACGACGACCGCCTTGAACGCTTCGCCTTCCTTGCCGAGCGCGAGTTGGAGGGCGAGGAAGGCGGTCGTGAGTTTGCCGGGGATTGCGATGGTTTGGCCGCGGAGTTGGTCGAGCGTCGCGGGCCGGCGGGCGACGACCATCGGGCCGTACTTGTCGCCCATGCTGGAGCCGCAACTGGTCAAGGCGTATCGGCCAGCGACGTAGGGGTAGGCGTGGATCGAGATTGCGGTGATTTCAAGTTCGCCTTTCATCGCGCGCTGGTTGAGCGTCTGGATGTCCTGCAACACGTGCCGAAAGCGGTAGCCGCGTGTGTCCATGAGCGGCGGGTCCTGCGCTAACGCGTAAAACATAAACGCGTCGTCGGGGTCGGGGGAGTGGCCAAGGCGCAGCAGCGGGTGGGGGTTCATCGAGCGGTGCTCCTAAACGGTGGAGCGGGAGTATAGGGGGTAGGGGTTGGTGCAGAAAGCGTTTCACCGGTTTCGCAAACTGTGAAGTTGTTGCACGCCTTGATGGACGCCGCCGCCGTCAATCGGCTCATCAGTTTTCCGATGGACTCCCTGCCCTTCACGTGGATACACTGTGAGTGGAATGGGAAGGGTTTGGGGGCGCCGCCCAAGACGTGCAAGGAAGGCGCTCCTGACCGGTACCCGCGGGCCGCCAAGCGGCTCGTCACCCGACGGCGGGGCGGCAGTTCCGCACCTCGTCGGCGTCAGCAGGCCCTGACGACGGTCGTCCGCCGGGCATTCACGCCTTGCGGCGCATTGTGTCAGGTCATGCCCGCTGAAAAAGGGTTCCCGCCGGTTGCGAAGATTGTCCCCCGAAGGGTGCTTCGCTGATCTCTGGCGGCAGTCCCCAACCAAACGAGCCAGGCTCGGCGCGGCGAAGCGGCGCGGGAGGTGCGCGGAAAGCGTGCGAAGTCCCCGCGATGCGCAGGCGGCGTGACCTAGGGCCTCAGACCCGCCACGCGCCTTCCCTTCGCCGCAAACGCTCTTTCTCGAATTCAATCCGCCCGGCTTCTGGCGTGTCATACTGGATGGCACCGCCGTTGCGAATCTGAACCGTCCGCGACGCGGGTGCGCTTTGGAGAAGTTCATCATGGCGAAAACCACGACGACAGCGGCAGGGAGTTCCCTGGTCAACATACTCGACCGCAAGCTCGACACCTCGCGGTTCCGGGAGCAGCATTGGGAGGGGTCGTTCTGGGAATACCTCGACGTCGTCACCGAGAACCCCTCGGTCGCGCGCAACGCCTTTCAGCGCGTGTACGACATGATCCTGTCGTACGGCTCCGAGCCGTTTACCCAGTTCAAGCAGGAGTACATCCGCTACACCTTCTTTGCCGACCCGATCGACCACGGGACCGACGCCATCTTCGGCCTCGAGCGCCCGCTCATGACGCTTGTCGACTTTTTCAAGTCGGCTGCCCAAGGCTACGGCACCGAGAAACGAATCCTGCTGCTGCACGGCCCCGTCGGTTCGTCCAAGAGCACAATGGCCC
>JBKJRK010000256.1:0-4517 GCA_046593135.1 Tepidisphaeraceae bacterium
GTCGAAGACGAGCTAAGAAACTTCGGCATCGAACTCGTCGACGCTCCCAACGCTGCCGAGAGAATAATCGCCATCGAGTTGAACCGTTTTTGGGTCGAGGAAGGAAACAACTACCGCGGCGAAGTCCAGGCGACAGCGCAGGTCAGCGACAAGGGCGGGCGGGTGATCTGGAAGGGGAAAATTCCCGGCGACGGCAGAACCTTCGGCCGCAGCCGTAACGCCGCGAACTATAACCTCGTCCTCAGCGACGCCACGCGCCGGTCGGTTGCGGCCCTGCTGAACAATCCGGGTTTCCAAAAGGCGTTGATGCGGTAAGCGCGACGGGTTAAAGCGGTTTCCACCACTTTGTAGCTGCGACGCCTGCGTCGCCTCGTGCAGTCAACACGACCCCAAAAGGCGTCGCAGCTACCCCATCTCGCTGCGGTGCAGTGAAAACCGCTCTATACGCCTTCGGCAGCATTCGACGGGGCAGGCAAAGACGCCTGGCCCGTTTTATTTTCTGTATCTCGCAAATCGTCGCTGTCCACCGGCCCGGCGAGGAGGATCGGCACGAGTAGGAACAGCGCCCCGGCGAGCGCCGCCGCCATCCCCACGACGACCACAATGCCGAGCGACTGCACCGCCGGGACGCTCGTAAACGCCAGCGAGCCGAAGCCGAGCAGCGTCGCGCCGGCGCATACGAGGACCGCCTGTGCGCTGGACGCGACGTGCTCTCGAAGCGACTCGCGCGACGCGCCGTGCCGGCGGCCGAGCCGGGCGAGGCTGACGAGAAAGATGCCGTAGTCGACCGTCATTCCAATCAGCAGCGGCAGCGCGACGAGGTTGATCATGTTGAGCCGCACGCCGGCGAGGCGCATGACCGCCAGCAGCACGACAATGCCGAAGGCGGCGGTTGTCAGCGAGAGCATCGCGTCGCGCGGCGAGCGGAAATGGACGAGCACGTAGCCGAGCACCAGCGCCAGCGACAGCGCGAACACGCGCGGGACCTCGCGCGCTACGCCCGCCTCGGCGTCGTGGCCGAGCACGGGCAGGCCGGTGAGCGTGGCGCCGGGGAGGTCGGCTAGCGCCAGCCGAATCGCGTTGATGACGGCCGCCCGGCGCGTGCGGTCGTCGATCGAATGGCCCAGGGAGACGAGCGTGATCGCCTCGGTCGGCGGCGCCGCGCCCGGCTCCAGCGCCGCCGACGGCAACAGCGATTGCGCCAAGCGCGGATAGCGGAGAAGGTCCGCCATGGTCGGCGCCGTACGCTGCGCGAGCATCGTCCGGAGGAACCCGGCATAAGTTTGGTACGCGGCGGCGTCGAAAGGGCTTTGGGCGAGTGAGGCGCTAAAATCGGCGGCGACGCGATCCGCCTCGCCCGGCTCCATCTCCGCCAGCCGCCGCACGACGGCCGCCGGACTCGGGAGAAAGCTCGCGAGCCCGATCGTGCCGGATACGCCGGCCTCGCTCACCGCGGACTGCCGCAGTCGTTCGTCGACCTGATGGGTCAGAGTAACAAGCTTCTCCGTCGTGTCGGCGTGCAAGTGGACGAGTAACGACCCCGGCACAGACCCGAACCGCTGGGCGATCTCCTCTTGCGTTTTCAGCGCGGGATTTGGGCGAGGGTGCATCGTTGTCAGGTCTGATTCAAGCGGGAGCAGAGGTCCGGGCAACGTCAGCCCGATGCCGAGGGCGACTGCGAACACGGTCAGCGAGCACACGATGCACGCGCGGGCGTGCCGCGTAATCCATCCGAGCAGCGGCTCGACGGAAAACCGGAGACGGGCGCGGTTGCCGTGCGGGCCGGCGTCTTTCCGATCCGTCAGCACGAGAAGGGCGGGGATAACGGTCAGGCTCACCACGAATACGCCGGCCAAGCCGAGCGAGCCGAGCAGGGCGAAGTCGCCGAAGGCAGGGATGTCGGACCAGCCGACGACGGCAAAGCCCAGCACCGACGTGAGCCACGCCGCGAACAGCGCCCCGAAGAGGTCGCGCGACGTCTCGAACGCCGCCTGCCCGGCGCTCGCGCCGGCGGTCCGGCGCTTCTCGTAGTGAATGAGGTAGTGAACGCTATAGTCGATTCCCATCCCGACCATCATCGCGCCCACCGCCGCGGTAAGCAGGGTTACCGAATTTGTCGCCACCACGTACGCGCCGAACCCGAGGATCGACCCCAGCGCCAACGGCCCGACCGCGAGGAGCAGCATTCGGACCGGCCGGCGGAAGACGACGACGAACAGGCCGACGAGACACGCGACGGCGCCGGTCACGCTCCCGATGCTGTCGGCGCGGATGGCGCGTTCGCTGGTCGTCGCGATTGCGTAGGCGCCGCCGAAGGCGACGGTCAGGGGGTCCGTGTTCGAGGCTTCAGCGGCGCGTGTGGCGGCGGCGATGAGCGCTTTGCAGAACTCCAGATCGCTCGGCGATCGCTCCCCGATGATGCGAATGAGCAGCGCACGCCCGTCGGACGAGAGCAGGGCGTCTTCGCCCTCCGGCGTTGCGAACGATCCTGCGGCGGCAAATTTTGGTTTGAGGAACTCGTGCAGCCGGAGCGGGTCGCGGAGCAGCGCCTTGCCCGCGGCGGCGGCAGCGGGGCCGGGCTGGGAGAGCAGGGCGGCGTTGCGCGAAAGCTGCTCTCGCATGCCCTCGCGCGTCAGCCGGCGCCGAGCCCGCGCGAATGCCGCGTCGTCAAGATAAAATAGGCCCGACGGCACGAGCATTTCGGCGAAGAAACGCTTCGTGTCGCTGTCGGCGCGATAGAAAATACCATCGATTAGGCTGGCCGAGTCCGCAGACGACATGATTGCCCGCTCGAAGCGGCCGGCGAAGTCGAGCAGACGCTGCGGATGCCGACCTGCTGGCGAGCCGGGCGCGTCCGGCACCGTGACGAGCACGAGCAATTCTTCCGCCGCGCCGAAGCCGTTTAGCACACGCACGAGCGCTTCGGCCGCACGGTCGTTTTTTGCGAACATCGCTTCGAGTGACGTGTCCGGGCGAAGTCGCGAGACGCCGATCAGCGCGAAGACCGTCAGTACGCCGCAGGCGATGAGCGTCGGGACGGGCCGGCGAACGGGAAGGCGGAATATCGCGTCCGTCAGACGCACCAGGCGACCGCGGGTCATTGCCGCTTCTCCGCCCGGCGTGGCGGGACGAAGGCGTTGGGCGCGAGCTCGGCGTTGATCTCGATATTGCGCTGCTCGATCGTCACGGTACCCATGTCGCCCCGTGCGGTCAGCTTCGTCGGCCATAGGACGCCGTTGATTTGACGGTATTCCTGAAGCTCCAGCGCGAAGCGAGGTCCAGAATCCTCGTACACATATCGCCGCGGCGCAAGCGTGGCCCGATCAACCTCGCAGCGAAAAGGTGTCGGGCCGGCTTCGGTGCGCGTCGGTCTCACGATAAACGTCCCGCCGTCAACCGTTGAATCATCCTTGCCGGCCACGTCAAAGAGCTTGCCGTGGAAGTAAGACCACTGCTTCACAAACTCGGCCGAGTTGACCGCCGCCGGGACGATCTGCTCACGGCGGGCCGGGTCGTCCATCGTCATGACCCACAACCCGGCGGGTTGGAGCGTGAGGTCGAACACGGCACGGTTGAACTTCCACGCGCGTAGCCTCAGCCAGCCGGGATTGCGCATGGCGATCGCGCCGTCGAGCTTCACGGTTTCCCCGTCGGGGCGCGTAAGAGTAATCGTGCATTCGGCGGAGGCGGTTTTCACAGCCGCCGCCCGCGCGCGGAGGTCGGCGATGGCGGTCGCTTCGTCGACCCAGCGGTACGCGGGAAGCTCGGGGGCACGCTTTGGCGCGCAGCCACCAACGGCTGAGGTTATGAGGAGGACGGCCAGAATGACGAGACGGGTCACGCTTCCACCCGGTGTCTGAGGATCTTGCCCGCGGGCGACATCGGCAGCGAGTCGCGCACCTCGAACAGGCGGGGCACTTTGTAACCAGTTAGCCGAGAGCGGGCGAATGCGCGGAGCGAGGCCGGCGTTGGCGCGGCGACGCCCTGGCGCGGCGTGACGATCGCCTTTAGGCGCGAGACGGTGTCGCTTACGCGCACCGGCAACACGACGCACGTGGCGACGCCGGGGTGTTCGGCGAGTGTGTCTTCGACTTCGACCGGGTTGACCTTCAACCCTCCGACGTCGATCAGAAGCTTCAGCCGGCCGGTGAGGGTGAGGTTGCCCGACGCGTCGAGCCGGACGAGGTCGCCGGTGAGGAAGTAGCCGTCGACTGTTGGGGCGGCGGTGTCGCCGAGATACCCACTGAGCATCGACGCCGCGGCGACGGCGACGTGGCCTTCCTCGCCGGCGTGCAGCGGGCGGTCGACGTCGGGCGCGTCGGGCGACAGGATGTGGATCGACACGCCCCCCATCGCCCGGCCGACGCCGGCGGCGTCGAAGCCGGGGAGGTCGGGGTCGGAATAGGTCACGGAACCGATTTCCGTTGCGCCGTAAAGTTGCGAGACGGTAGTGCCAAACTTCACGTGAACGAAGCCTTTCACGCGAAGTTTGGCACTACCGTCTCGCAACTTTACGG
>JBKJRK010000007.1:0-2684 GCA_046593135.1 Tepidisphaeraceae bacterium
CGTCGTGCCCCCGGAGCTGGAAAGGAAGACGACGAGGACGTGGTCGGCTGGCTCGCCGTGCAGCTTTCGCGCTTGCCGAAGCCGCTGGCGGTGATGGCAGAGTTTGACGACATCGCGCTGGAAGTCATCGACGCGTGCATGCTGCGCGGACTAGCGGTCCCCGAACAGGTTGCGGTCCTCGGCGTCGACAATGACGAACTACGCTGCGAGCTCGCGGCCGTGCCATTATCCAGCGTGGACAACGACCAGGAACGCCTCGGCTATGAGGCCGCCGCCCTGCTCGACCGCCTCATGGGGGGTGCGACCCCCCCGACTGAGCCCATACGCGTTTCACCCAAGGGCGTCGTCGCGCGCCTGAGCACGGACATCCTTGCGATCCCCCACGTGGACGTCGCGCGCGCTCTGCGAACGATCATCGAGCATTACACCGAACCGATCACAGCACAGGAAGTGGCGAAGACGGTCCCCATGAGTGCGCGATGCCTTCACGACGCCTTCGTCAAACATGTCGGACGCACCATGGCCCAGGAAATCGCCCGCCGGCGGCTTGACCTCGCATGTCGCCTGCTGGAGGAAACCAACCAGAAAACCTACGAAATTGCCGACCGCTGCGGCTTCTCCGGCGCCGCGCGGCTGACGAAAGTCTTCCGCCGCCTGTTGAACACGACACCGGCCTCATACCGCCGGGTCCGCCGCAAAAGTCAGGTACAAGCCGGCTGACTTTACGTCCAGCAACCTTAGCTCAAACACCACGCCAAGTCGCACGCCAGCACAAAGCCTGCGGGGAGATTGAGCGCAAGCTTGCGCTTTGGCACACATTTTTCTAACGAGGTCGTGCGAACCTAGCGGCGTTGGTATTCCGTCGTTTGGGGCGAGCCGCGCCGACCAAAATGCCTGCTTTCTGTGCGGGTGCACGGAGCGTGCACGAAACCGGTCAAAGGATTGATGTTGCCATGGATGATGAAGTATTGAATTCGGCTTCTCCGATGTGGGTGCGCCTCGTCCGAATGTGCGCCTGCCTGATTCTTGCGAGCGCGATCGGATGGCGCGGCTTGGTTTTCGAAGACGCCCGCACATTGTCCGTCGCGCCGTTCGTCATGTGCGAGCTTACGGCATGCGTGCTCGGGTTGCTCGGGTTGTTCAGCCTCGACGGGTCGCGCGAAGTCGGCCCGAGTTGAACGCCGGGACCCCGTTCCATTGGGAAGTTGTGATACGGATTCCCGTTGATTCTCGCGCGTCGAGCGTTACCTGCCGCCCTGCGGGCGGCCGCGAACCGGGGAGGTCTGTGCGCGGAGGTCAGATGGAATCCGTATGACTTGGAATTCGCGTGTTGGAATGCAAGGACGGCAAAACGGATGATTGCTCAATAATCCCGCCGGCAGAACACCCACGCCGCGACCGCCAAAACCACGACTTCGAATCCGATTGACGTCCCAAGGATCCACGGGACAGACCGGCTGCGCGCGGCGCGTTCGGTGGCTTCTTGCACGTCCTGCTGGACCTGTCGTTGCTGCTCGTGATCGGCGGCCTGCGTCGCGGCGGTGTCTTCGGGGGTGGCCGGGCTGGTGGTCGGATTTGCCGGGCGGCGGCGCTGGGGGCCCGGGTCGGCAAACGCGCCGCCTTGTCCCGTCATCTGCTGCCGAAATTCGAGCCGGTCGGCGTCGTCGAAGATTTTTCGGTCGAGAAGGTCGATCGTCTCATTGGTCTTGGGGATGACGGCGACCATCGCCGCGGCAATCCGGTGCGCGGTCGCCCATTTACCCGCCGAGCCGCGCGCTTCTTCCGCGTGGGCGAGCGCCGCCTCGCGCCGCTCTTTCGCCCGCCGCTCTCGAATGCCGAACATGTTGGTGAACGTGGGGTTTTGCTTGAGGCGCACGATCTCGTCGTCGGCCTCGGCCGCCTGACGCTCGTACGAAACCACCTCGGCCGTCAGGGCGGTGCGCATCTGAAAGATGAGCTGTTCCGCGCGGTTGGCCAGTGCGCACACGAGCCAGACCAGGATCGTGAGCAGCAAAGCGGCGACGGTCGAGCGGGTGAGCACGCCCAGCAGCACGCACACCGCGAACAGGTAGCTGAACATCAGCGTCGTCAGCGGAATAATCAGGAACAGCGCCGGCTTCCACTGCCCCGATCGCCAGCCGAATACGAGGTAACAGCCCACCGCAAAGATCGTGGCTTGGAGCAGCGCGAAAATGAGCCCGCCGAGATACTTGGTGAGGAAAAGCCGTAACCGGCTGATGGGCTTGGAGAGGTACAGGTCGATCGCCCCGCTGGCGACAAGCTCGGGAAAAATCCCGCCGGTGGAAACCAGGCCGAGAATGACGGCCCCCCACGAGATCCAGATGCCGATCACGACGAAGCTGAAGATGTATTTGTACCAGAACCGCGGCGCCGGGACGGACATCTCCATCGTCAGCAGCGTCAGGCCGTCGTCGCTAACACCCAGTAATGCGAATGAAGCCATCACCAGGCCCGAGATGATCAGGCTGATCCAGAACATCTTGCGGGCGTTCAGTTCCCGGTAGGCGTCGATGAGGAGCGCGAGAGTTTGCGTCATGGCCGGCCCCCCTGCGGGTTGAACTGCGGGCCGGCCCCGGGGGTGGCGGACAAGCCGGTGCCCGGGTCGGTGACGGCTTCCATGAACAGGTCTTCCAAACTCTGCCGGATCGGCTGAACCCGGCGGA
>JBKJRK010000317.1:0-9138 GCA_046593135.1 Tepidisphaeraceae bacterium
AGGTCTGAAACAAAGCATTTCCAGACACTCTCAAGGTAGTTTAAATTCAAAACTTTCTCAAAATCTTATTCTCTGCCATAAATTATAAGATGAATAAGTTAAATAAGATAAAGAAGTGACATAGATTTTCATGTAAGACCATTTCAGAAATTTCATGTATTTTACTGAAATATCTTGACGTAAATTTCGGAAACGAATATGCTGCAGTTCGCCGGTAGGTTTCTGGCGAAAATGAAAGGAGGTACGAATGGTGTAGTCGGCACTCGTTCGGCTCGTTTTTTACTTCGCTTTCGACTTTCATTTTTCGCGATGAAATTTGGATTTCCTCCATTCAGGACCGCTTAACATTTCTTTTGGCCGGGCATATTGCTCGGAGGAGTTAAAGAATGCGACGAACATTCCTGGCAGTGGCCGCATTGGCCGCTTGCATATCTTGGGCGTCAAGTGTGTCGGCTGGAACCTGGTATAGAAAAATAATAAGACCGGGGGTTAAAACATACGTCGGTACAGCCCCGGATGGCTTTCAGATCGGCACGTTATTTGGCGCCGGTTGGGTGGGGGCAGGCAGTCCGGCGGAGAGTTTCACATACAATTCGGACAATGCCGCGCTGGATTCCTTGGGCCGAGAGTGGAGATGGGGTCGTGCCCACGGAACTGCAGGTAAGTGCGGTTGGGTGTTGGCTGCTGATCTAATGCTCGATGGCTACACTTCGTATGACTGCTCGTCAGCGTTATACAGCACGGCCGGAAACATTCCGGCACGGCAATTTCTCCGGACCTATTACGCCTGTGCGGTGAACGACTATGTGCCTGCCGTGCCCGGGGGAGGCAGTGGACCCTACAACGTCTCGCCTTTCTACATACATTCAGGTGTAGGCAGTGGAAACTATAGCATTTTAACTTATTCTACCGAAGGCGTGTTTGCTAATTACGACTTCAACTACTACCAGTTTGCAGGCCCAATGGTGGATGTTCTGTGGCGCCCCGATATTTACCCTGAAGCTCAATACCCCGAATCTCAATACCACAAAATTTGCGCCTGGCGCTGGGTGAGTGACAACAGTGCATGCGTCCTAGTCAAAGTCAGGTATGGTTACTGGGGCTTCATTCCCCGCAATGCCCTGCCTGCTCAACTACTTTATGCTGACGGTAATTATCGCTATGACTGGCAGGCTGGAGGGTGAGGGTTTGCTTACCATCCTTTGACTGGTTGCGATGGGGGACTTCATTGCTGATAAACGGGATCGCGGTCTAACAAAGACCGCGATCCTGTGTTCAGGTCAGCCTACATGTTGCGGGTGTCGCTGGCGTCGGTCGGTCGTTGGCGCAAGGCCGCACGAGGCGGCAACCCACGGCGTGGAGGGAGCCGGGCCGATGACGGGGAACCGTAGTCCGAATCTTTCTCCGCCACCCGACGCGAGCCGGTGCGCAAATTGGGAAGTTGGTCAACGGACCAGCCGCCGGCCGATAAACAGGGGTGGACGAGGAGTGGACCGGAAGGTGGTTTGGCAATGTTGACGATCCGAAACGGCGGAGGGGCGTGATTCTGCGACGGCGTCTCCCGGCGCAACTTTCTCAAGATCGGCGCGCTCGGCATGGGCGGCCTGACCCTACCGCAACTCCTCCGCGCCGAAGCTCAGGCGGGCATCAAACGGTCTCACAAGGCCGTCATCATGATCTTCCTGCCCGGCGGGCCTTCGCACCAGGACACGTTTGATCTGAAGCCGGACGCCCCTGCGGAGTTTCGCGGCGAATTTAAGCCGATCGACACCAACGTCCCGGGCATCCAGATTTGCGAGCACCTGCCGAAAATCGCCCGGCTGATGGACAAGTGCGCCGTCCTCCGCACCATCGTGGGGTCGGTGGGGGCACACGACTCGTTCCAATGCTTTAGCGGGCGCGGCGTGAATAACGCGCCGCCGGGCGGGTGGCCGAGTCTGGGGGCGACGCTTTGTAAGCTCTACGGCCCGGTGGAGCCGGCGATCCCGCCGTTCGTCGGGCTTTCGCCGAAGACTGAATTCATCGCGTACGGCGACCCCGGCTCGCCGGGATTCCTCGGCGTCGCCAACGCGCCGTTCCGTCCCTCGGGCGCCGGCCAAGCCGACATGGTTCTCAACGGCGTCTCGCTGGACCGACTGGCGGACCGCCGGCAACTGCTCGCCGGTTTCGACCGCTTTCGCCGCGAGGTCGACGCGTCCGGCGTCATGTCCGGCATCGACGCGTTCAACGACCAGGCCTTCGGTTTGCTCACCAGCAGTAAGCTCCTCCGGGCACTGGATCTGAAAAACGAGGACCCCCGCATCGTCGAACGTTACGGCAAAGGCGACCCGCTCCCCCGCCAAGACGCCGCCCCGAGGCTCACGGAGCATTTCCTCGTCGCGCGGCGATTGGTCGAAGCCGGCGCTCGCTGCGTCACGCTCGCTTTCGGCGGCTGGGACCATCACGGCCAAAATTTCGACGTCCTGCGCCAAGACCTCCCGCTCCTCGACCAAGGCGTTAGCGCCCTGATTGAAGACCTCTACCAGCGCGGTCTCGAAAAAGACGTGTCGGTTGTGGTGTGGGGCGAATTCGGCCGCTCCCCCACCATCAACAAAGACGGCGGCCGCGACCACTGGCCCAACGTCAGTTGCGGCCTGCTGTTCGGCGGCGGGATGAAGACCGGCCAGGTCATCGGCTCCACCGACCGCCTCGGTGGCGAAGCCAAGGACCGCCCCGTTCGCTTCGGCGAAGTCTTCGCCACGCTCTACCACAACCTCGGCATCGACCCCAACGCCACCACCGTCAACGACCTCTCCGGCCGCCCGCAATACCTCGTCGACGACGACTGCAAACCGATGAAGGAATTGATCTAAATAGTGACCGTGATTCGGAAACAACTGAAAAGAGCCGCGACCGTCTGGGAGCGATTTCCTAAAGGGAAACACGACCGCTCTCTGACGGTCGCGGCTCCTTGATTGTTTCACAATCCCGCGCTCCTATTTAGATTCGCTTCACTTCACAAGGGGTCGAATCTCAACCTTCCGGAAGATGATCTCGGCGCCCTCGGACTGGAGTTGGATTTTTCCCTCGGTCTGGTTGGATTTTGTACCGACGTTTACCACGGTGCCGTTAAGGCTCGTCGTGACGGTGTCGCCGTCGCAGACGACTTCCAGGCGGTTCCATTCGCCGGCCGGGCTTTCGACGTGGTGCTTGTCGCGGAAGTTGAGCGTGTCCTTCCACGCCGGGTCGCGGCCCCACCAGTTGAAGCGGCCGGCGCGTTTGGTGACGGGGGCGGCGCCGGGATGAAAGTAGAACTGCTTGCGGTCGGGTGACAACGCTTCACAGGTCAGGCTCGGGCGGTTCTTGCCGCCGAGGATGAGGAAGTCGCCGACGCCGCCTTCAATGACCTGCACCTCGATGGATTCGAGCCAGTGTCCGTAGGCCGCCCCGTCGTCGCCGACCGCGTGCACGAGAATGCCGGCGTCGCGGGCGCAGCCTTTCGGGCGATCGAGGCCCTTGAGGAGCAGTTCCCACGTCTTCTCGCCCCATTTCCATTCCGTGACGAGGTGATAGTTGCCGTATGCCTTTTTCGTCGTGATGCCGCCGAAATGTTGGCCGGAGATGTGGAGCATGCCGTCCTGGACGGTGAAGACCTTATCAGGGTCTTCGTACTTGTGCTCGCGGAGGTAGGTGTACCAGCCGTCGAAGTCTTTGCCGTTGAAGGTGAGAACCGGGTCGCCGGATTTAATCGTTGGAGCTTTCTTGGCGAAGTCGGGCACGTCCGCCGGGACGTCACCAAAAAGGGTGAAGCTGAACGCCATCAGGCACAACGCGGCGAGGACAAATTTCATAGTTGGTCGTCCGTGTGAAATTACGGCTTCACCCGTCAGGCGTTCACGCCGCCGTCCACCGTGAGGGACTCACCGTTGATGAATGCGGCTGCCGGCGAGGCGAGGAACGCGACGGCGGCGGCGATGTCGTCGGGCTTGCCGTAGTGGCCGACGCTCGTCCAGGACCGCTGGACGTCAGAGCCGTCGGCGTCGGCGGGGTTCATGTCGGTGTTGACCGGGCCGGGTTGCACGTTGTTCACCGTCACGCCGAGCGGGCCGAGGTCGCGCGAGAGGCCTTTGGTCAGTCCGGTGACGGCGAATTTCGTCGCGGAGTAGATGGCCATGCCCGGGCCCATGATGCGCTCGCCGAGGCACGACCCGATGTTGATGATGCGACCCGACCTGGCGGCGGACATGCGTTTGGCGGCGTCGCGGGCGAGTTGGAAGACGGCGCGGACATTCACCTGTAACACGCGACTGAGTTCATCGTCCGTCACGTCCACCGCCGGCCCGAACGCGCCCACCCCGGCGTTGTTGACCAGCACGTCGAGGCGGCCCCCGAATCGCCCGCCGAACGCGCCGTCGATCTTGGCGGCGAGCGACGCGGGGCCGTCCGATGTCGAAAGATCCGCCCCGACGGCTTCGGCCTCTCCCCCGGCCTTGCGAATGTCGGCGACGACGGCATCGGCCTTCTCCCGACTGTTGCCGTAATGGACGAGCACGGCGGCCCCTTCATAGGCGAGCTTACGGGCGATCGCGGCTCCGATCCCACGCGACGCGCCGGTCACCAGCGCCAGTTTATCAGACAGCACCTTGTTGGATTCAGGCATGGCACACCTATCTTTGTAAATGATGCTTATACGGCGTCGAGCCATAAATCCGGCGTTACGCACGGCCGAACTTAACCCGATGTCGCCGGGCAAATGATTTAAGCGTCGTCGCCAAGAGACAGATCTCGGCCTGTCCGGGAGCCAAATCAAGCAGCGTTATTAACTTCCAAAAACAGCGCCGGATCAAGGCCGAAGTGGCGGGACAGCTTGGCGATGAGCGTTTTGCTCAGGCCTCTTTTGCCGTTGACGACCTCGGACGCCAAACCTCGGCTTCCGAGTATACGCCCGAGGTCAGAAGTACTCATCTCATTCTCTTCCATTAAATGCCGCAGAAGCCCCAGAGGTTGGAGCCGTCGCAATTCTCCCAAGCGGTGTTGCCGCTCGTAGTCTTCCACGAACCGGGCGAGACCCGCGATGTAATCCACTTCCCCTGGGCGGAGGTTGTCACGCCCGATCAAGCCGTCGAGAAGGCGCTGCGCTGTGGCGTAATCTTTCTGGGTCTTTAACGGACAAATCGGAAGGGTGCGCACGAGCTCCAGGTAGTCCTCGCTTGTTCCCTTACGGCGGGATGCCTTAGGCGCCAGGGTCTTGCTCATAACGTCTTCTTCCACTTCTCTTTGTCGTACTCGGCGTGCGTCAGAAACTGAAGGACATTCACGACCTGGGCCGGGCATGTGATCGCGGTCAGGAGCCGATACTTGTTGCCGCGAACGTTGAACACCGTTACGGTCCGGCCGCTGTCGACTTGGACGGCGTCGGCCGAGCGGTACGTCAATCGGACCTGTTGAAGATTTCGCCAAGTGGCCGACCGCGTGTTTTGTGTCCAACCGGCCAGCGCCGTTTCGGCGTCCGGATGAAGCCGCGCGAACTCGGCCAGCCTTCCGGCAGAGACGATCGTCAAACGACCCTCGCTTGCTCACATTTTGTGATCATCGGTGTCCCGAGTCAAGTTATATACCTGCAACGAGAGGCGGAACTGGCATGGGAACGCGGTTCATCGTCGCGGTTCTCGCCCGCCGCGGCGCACGACCATCCCGCGTCTGCTTCGGCCCGTCCACTCCCCGCTGTTTGGCCAGTTCGGCCTGACGCGGCGGGTTCTTACCAAGCCGGCACACGTCGGTTGGTTGTAAGCCGTTATTTAATAATCACTTAGTACATGAATTCTTATCGCATTCGTCAAAAAGTTGTTTTGCGGATTGTGCTCCGAATTGATAACGCGGGCCGATAACTTGTGTACTAAAGGGGGACGCCGGGCGTACGCAGCCTTGTTTCCAACGCGTTTCGTGAATGCGGGGTAACGAAGGGTGTTAGCAACGTCGCGTCCCAGATGAGTGAGGGCCGCGCTGACGCTTTGAGGTCAGCGGTCGGGCAGGGAGGACCAGGATGATGTCCCGAAACGCACTATGGATTGGCGCTGTCATCGTCGCATGCGTGGCGAACACCGTCGGGCGCGTGCACGCGGATGCGCCGGCCAACGCCCTCGGCATCCAGCCCGCTCTAGCCGAGCCGACGCAACCTCTTCGCCTGATCGGGCGTAACGCGCGGCAACAGTTGGCCGTGACCCTGCAACTGACGGCCGATCAGGTGCGCGACGTGACGCGAGCCGTCACGTACGTCGCCGAGCCGACGGGCGTGGTGCAGGTCGATGCCGCGGGGATGGTCGTTCCGGTGTCCGACGGGACGGCGACCGTCGCCGCGAAAACGGCCGACGGCGCGATAGCCAGTGTCCGCTTCGCCGTCGAGAAGTTCGGCGACACGATCCCCGTCAATTTCGTCAACGACGTCGTGCCCGTCTTCACCAAGGCCGGGTGTAACGGCGGCGGGTGTCATGGAAAATCCGGCGGACAAAACGGGTTCCGCCTCTCATTGCTCGGCTTCGAGCCGGGCGAAGATTTCACCCACCTCGTCCACGAAGCCCGCGGCCGCCGGCTCTCGGTTGCCGCGCCGGAAGCCAGCCTCCTTCTCACCAAGGCGACGAACGAAGTCGCACACGGCGGGGGCAAACGACTCGACGCGAATTCAGAAGACTACGGCGTCCTCGCACGCTGGGTCGCACAGGGGATGCCGCTAGGAAAATCAACCGATCCGACCGTCGCACGGATCGAAGTGTTCCCGAAAGACCGCACGCTCCCGATGGGCGGCTCCCAGCAGCTCGTCGTCACCGCGCATTACACCGACGGGTCGCGCGAAGACGTGACCCGCGGCGCGGTTTTTGAAAGCAACGACAAGGAACTCGGCACCATCGACCCGACCGGCTGGCTGTCTGCGAGCCACAGGCCGGGGACGCTGAACGTGATGGTTCGCTACCAGGGGCAGGTCGGCGTATTCCAGGCGACGCTGCCGCTGGGCGCGCCCGTCGAGAGTTTGCCGCCGGTGAAAAACTTCATCGACGAGCTGGTGTTCAAGAAGCTCAAACAGGTGGGGATGCCGCCGTCGGAATTGTCGGACGATCCGACGTTCATCCGGCGGGTCACGCTCGACGTCGCCGGCCGGGTGCCGACGCCGGCGGAAGTGTCGGCGTTTCTCGCCGACGTTGATCCGGCCAAGCGCGACAAGCTGATCGACCGCCTCGTCGACAGCGGCGACTACGCCGACTTCTTCGCCAACAAGTGGTCGGCGCTTCTCCGCAACAAGCGCGAGACGCCCAACCACGCGCGTGGGACCTTTGCGTTTCACGCCTGGATTCGCGAGAGCCTGTATCGCAACAAGCCGTTCGACCGGTTCGTGCGTGAGGTAATCGGGGCTTCGGGCGACATGGCGACCAACCCGCCGGTCGCTTGGTACCGCGGGGCAAAGACCAGCACGATCCAGGTCGAAGACACGGCACAACTGTTCCTCGGCACCCGGCTGCAATGCGCCCAGTGCCACCACCACCCGTACGAGAAATGGAGCCAGCGCGACTACTACGGCATGGCTGCGTTCTTCTCGACGGTCACGCAACAGCCGGGCGCGCGCCCGGGCGAAGCGACGATCGTCGCGAAGCGGGCCCCTGCGTCGGCCGTCAACAAAAAGAACGGCGAACCGGTTCCCCCGACCGGCCTCGGCGCCGAACCGGTCAAGCTGACCGCCGACCAGGACCCGCGGCAGGCCCTGGCCGACTGGATGGCCAAGCCGGACAACAAGTTCTTCGCCGCGTCGCTCGTCAATCGCTACTGGAAACATTTCCTCGGGCGCGGGCTTGTCGATCCGGAAGACGACATGCGCGAGACGAACCCGGCGACCAATCCCGAGTTGCTGGACGCGCTGGCGAAAGACTTCGCCGCCAGCGGGTTTGATCTGAAGCACGTCGTCCGCACCATCTGCCGCAGCAGCACGTACCAACTTGCCAGCGCGCCCAACCGCTATAACGCCGCGGACAAGCACCATTTCTCCCGCTTTTACCCGCGGCGGATGGGGGCCGAAGTCTTGCTCGACGCGGTCAACGACGTCACGAAAGGGACGACGCCGTTCGCCAACCTGCCGCCGGCCACGCGCGCGGTGCAACTGCCCGACAACAGCTTCAATGCCGCCAATTACTTTCTCACGGTCTTCGGCCGCCCGGAAGCAAGCTCGGCTTGCGAATGCGAGCGCTCGGCGGACGCGAGTCTGGCGCAGAGCCTGCACCTGTTCAATAGTGCAGAACTCCAAAGCAAGCTCGCCAGCGACACCGGCCGCGCCGCGGCGCTGATCAAAGAGCCGAACCGGTCCGACGACGACAAGATTCGCGAGCTGTACCTGCTCGCGCTGTCCCGAAACCCGAATGCCGAAGAGCTGAAGCTCGCCGCCGCCCACCTGGCCCGCCAAATAATGGACAAAGACGACAAGCCGCTCCCTGCCGATGTTGCCAAGCGTCAAGGGTACGAAGACCTCGTGTGGACGCTGCTTAACACGAAGGAATTCCTGTTCAACCATTGAGCGGGGTAGTGCAATTGCACGTGGCGCGGGCGTCTCGCCCGCGTCTTGTTTTATGAAACGCGGGCGAGACGCCCGCGCCACGCATCGCATGAGGCTTCCCGCGATATTCTGTTCGCTTCTTTGCGTGTTCTTGAGCGCGGGTTCCGCGCGCGCCCAGCTCCCCGTCGCCCGGCTCTCCTCCGTCTTTCCACCCGGCGGTCAATCCGGAACGAATGTCGAGGTCACCGTTACCGGCACCGACCTGGACGACCTGACGGCCCTGCATTTCAGCCACTCGGGCATCGCCGCCGAACCCAAGCTTGATCCGGCAACCGCCAAACCCGTGCCGAATATGTTCGTCGTGCGGATCGACAAGAACGTCCGCCCCGGCGCGTACGACGTATCGGCGGCGGGGCGGTTCGGAATCTCCAACCCGCGGGCGTTCGTTGTTGACCGCGAGCCGCAGGCCGTCGCCAAAGCCGACAACGTTTCACCCCCGGCCGCCCAGGACGTGGCGATCAACACCGGCGTCTATGCCGTCGCGACCGAGAACGCGGGGCGGTTTTACCGCGTCAACCTGAAGGCCAATCAGCGCGTATTCATTGAAACGGACAGCGCCAAGATTG
>JBKJRK010000428.1:0-3745 GCA_046593135.1 Tepidisphaeraceae bacterium
CTCGGGCGAATGACGATCGCCTCACGCTGACTGGTGCCGCGATCCCGATGCTCCCGATCGCCGTCGTGATCATGATCCCCACGCTTGCCGTGATCGCGATCACCATGCCCGACGTGATCTCCGTCCCGGTCGTGATCCCGGCGACGATCCCACTCCCGGTGACGGTCGCGATAGGAATAGCGGGGGTAGCCGTAACGATGTTGTCCGAACCCTCCGAAGAGCGGCCGCTCGAACACGATGACGGAGCAAGTCGCAAAACGCTCCGCCGTTTCGGCGTCACGAACGGCGGCGACGGCGCCGTCCCGCAGGCGGCGGGCGAAATCGAGTTCCGACAACGCCCGGTCCAACCGCTCCTGCGCGCCGGCGACCGCCGAGTTGACGCCGTCGAGATCGCCGTCGAGCCGTACGACATCCTCTTCGGCGGCGGCCAATGACTTACGCAACGGCTCGACTTCCGAATCACGCGACCGCAGCGCCTTATCGGCGGCGGCGGCTTTCGCCTCGACCGCGACGAGCTTTGCGACCGCGGCGTCGTACGGGGCACGCGCGGCGTCAAACGCCGCCTGGGCTTTCGCGATCGTCGAATCGTCCTCCAGGCTCCGCTCAAATTCGTCCTCGAGGGCGTCCATCGCCGCCCGAGCGCCGTCAACGGACTTGCGGGCGGCTTTCACCCCTGGGTCGGATTCCTTGGCGGCGTCGATCAAATTATTGAGGCGGTTCTTCGCGTCGATCGACGCCTTACTCGCCGTCGCCAACTCCTCGGCCGCTTCGGGCTGTTGCTTCCGCAGATCTTCGACACGCTGCCCCAGCGCGTCCGCCTCAGCCCGGGCTTTTCGGAATGCTTCGGTATCACCGAGCAACTCGACGGCCGCTAGCTCGGCGGTGTTGAGCGCGACGTCGGCGGCGCGGAGCGTCCCGTCTGCCTGCTTAAACGGCTCGCTCGATTCAAAGGCCGTCACCGCCACTTCCACGGCGTCGTCCAGAATTTTTCGGGCGGCGTTGAGTTCGGGGCGCAACGCCTCGACGTCGCTTTTCAGCCGCCCGGCCTCCGCGCCCGTCCGCCGGGCGTTTTCGTCCAGCACGGCTAACTCGTCCGCGGCACGGGCGACCTCCGCACGCTGACGATCGACGTCCGCATACGCGCGTTCCATCGCGTCGTTCACCCGGTTCCGATCCGCAGACGCCGAATCATAATCCCGTCGGGCTGTGTCAACCGACCAATACGCGGCCTGCACCCCACTCTCGGCCGACGCGAGATACTCCTGCGCCCGCGCGTAATCGCAGTGACGAAACCACACGTCGCAGTTGTGAAAAATGTGGCTGGCGCGTGCCGGCCCGGCCGTCACAAGGAGCAAACCGACCAGGCAAACGATACGGATGGCGACAGATCGAGCAGTCATAAACGCGCCTCCCCGACTGACATGCGCCTCTCGGCCGGTTGCGAAGCCGCCCCAGAAACAGACGTCAATTATATGTACAGACAGCGCCGGCGGCACAAGGTTTGATTATTTGCGCGAAAGAACGGGCCGCACTCGACTTGCGTCGAGAACGGCCGAAAAGCCGGGAGTGACGGAGTTTACCATGGAGACAAGCGCCTTGCCGCTACCTGACGTTGCAAATGAAACGTGAAAGGGCGACCACCGAAGTGGCCGCCCCTCGTTCTCCACCTCGAGCACTATGCCTTGCGGCAAGCCAAGCGGCAGTGAACGTAGGTTAGAAAACACACCGCGTGCCAAAATCGGCTTTAATAAGCGCGTTGCAGGCTGGAACCGGGATACGCGCCCACCACGATGTCTTCGTGGCGGACGCCGGCTTCGGCTTGGGCTTGGGTGCAGTATTGGCACAGGCCGACGCCGTGGCCGTGGCCGTGGCCGTCGACGAAGCGGACGGCGGTGGGTTCGTCTGACGGCGTGCAGAAGCTGCTGTTCAGCGTCGAACCGGGCTGGCCGCTCATGTTGACGGCGAAACGCAGCTCGGTGCCGCTCATACTGTAACGCTGGCCGCGGACGTCGGTCACGGTGAACCGTACAGGCCGGCCCCAGCGATTGGCGAAGGCGATGTCAATCCGCGCGACCTGGCCCATGCCCTTCTCGGCCCGATCCCTCGCCTCGCCCCATTTTCGGAATCGGCGGGTCAACTCGCTCTTGTCGATGACGACCGGGCCCCAGTTAAACCGCTTCGACGCGTTGCACCGCGCGCCGACATGTTGTTCCGACAACGGCTCACTCGGGCGGTCGCCGAACGCGTCGGCGGCGGATTGGGTGATCCCGCCGCAGCAGGCGCTGAAATAGGCTTTGAAAATTCTCTCCTGACCTCTCGGCCCGTGGGCGACGACCACTCCCGCCGTCGCGTCGGCGGCGGAGCGACTCAGGCCGTTCTCGGCGCCGAGGCCGCCGTACACCTGGCTGCGCTCGTCGGGGTGGACGTCCCAGCGCCGGCCGGACGCCGCGGTCTTCAATTCGTAGAGGGCGTAGGTGCGCGCGACGATGGCTTGGGCACGGTAAGCCTCTTCGTGCCAGTCGCGCAGGAGTTCTTTCGCAAGGACGCCCTTGAGATAGCCTTCGAGGTCCAGCACGTTGACGACGTCAAACTTCCCCGGCGCCGCGGGGATGAGCCGGCAATCGCCGCGGTAGGGTTTGCCGTTGATGCTGAGGTAGCTGCCGTCGCCGACGGGGATGAGGATGAGTTCCGAGGCGTCGACGTTGAGGTCCCCGACGCGCCAGCCGGACGACGTGCGGAGGACGGGGACGGCCGTCTGACGGGGGACGTTGATCGGCCGCGGGCGCACGCCGGGCGCTTCGCAAAAAGCGACGGCGTCGCTCGACACCACGCTGACTTGTGACTGGCCTTCGAGCAGCCGGACGCGGATCGTCGGGATCGACGACGGGGCGGCCGACTGCGCCCCCTTCTGGGCGCAACCCGCCGGCCAGCCCAGCAACATGAGCACGGCCAGGGCAAATAGACAGCGGCAGTAGGCCGGATGGGACATTGACCCGCACCTTATCACCGGCAGCCGGCAATCACGCCAGCCCCGAGACGTGCGCGTCAGGGAGGACCGATAAAACAAGACACGGGGACAAAGAGATAAGGAGACAAGGGGAAGGGCCGACGACCCGACTGCCTTTGTCACCTTGTCTCCTTATCCCCGTGTCTCCTGAATGCGATTCGCGTCTCTTACTCTTCCAGCTTCCGCAGCCCCAGGCCAAACGCCGCAAGCTGCTGCTTGATTTCGTTCAGGCTAGTCTGGCCGAAGTTCTTGCAACCGAGAAGTTCGTCTTCCGTGCGGCTGGAGAGTTCGCCGAGGCTGTTGATGTTGAGTCGCTGCAGCGCCTTGCGACTGCGGACGGAAAGCTCAAGGTCGGCGACGGTTTTGCCGAGAATCTCCGGCGGCGCGTTGCCCGCGGCGGCAGCCGGGCGACGAGCGGCGGTGGCGGCGCCACCGGCGGCGGCGCCAGTCCCGTCCGACGACGCCTGCCCGAGCCGAAGCCCCTTCTGGGCCAGCAGGGCCTTGATCTCGTTCAGGCTCGTCTCGCCAAAATTCTTATACGCCAGCAATTCTGCCTCGCCGGTCTTGAGCAGGTCGCCCAGCGAGCGGATGTTCATCTTCTTCAGGCAGTTGCGGCTGCGGACCGACAGCTCGAAGTCGGTGACCGGGATCTCGAGCACCTGGTTGTAGCGGCTGCTCGCCATCTCCTGTTCCGGGTTGTAGTACATCGTCAGAGAGGCTTCGGCGTCCTTGAGGAAC
>JBKJRK010000569.1:0-7141 GCA_046593135.1 Tepidisphaeraceae bacterium
AACATCTACGTCGCCGAATGGCTCCCCTACGGCCGCGTGACGAAGCTGCGGAAGGTCAACGCCTGACCGCGAGCGCTGTGACGTGCTGCAAAACAAAGCCCCCTCCGCGTCCTCACGCGGAGGGGGCTTTGTTTTGGTGATATTAGTGCCCCAACAACGGGACGGTAGCCTTACTGACCCGAGCGAATACACGCCCGGCGAATAGCGAGCCGCATTTCATGGTCGGTACTTCAGCAGTAGATTTTCGCAGTTGATGACCTTCTCGACGAGATCCAGCGGGGTGTAGTAATACTGGTTCGACGCTTCGAAGCCGATGCGAGAGTCGTTCTTGGTCAGCGCGTAGAGCTGTTTAGCTGTCTGGATCTCGTCGGTCAGGCACTTACGGAAGATGGCCTTCTGGGCCGCATCCCCGGCGGTGAGGCTGTTCCGTGCGTGCACGAACCTGCCTTGGTTGGCAACGCTCAAAAAATGCGTGTACGCGGCAGAGGCGATGTGGCTGTCGTTCAGCAGCAACGGACGGTGAGCAGGATCGATCACCTTCATGGCGTCATCGAAGTGTTCCATGCCTTTAGCCCAGCCGGCCGCGACCTTCTGAAATTGTTCCACAAACACTTCCGGGGCATACGGGCCACGCCACCCGTCGAGATGGTCGTAGGGGAAACCGGACATCGTGGAGCCATAGCCGGTCGGGGTGGCGAACAGGAGATTTGCCGGGCCGAACTGTAGCGGCGCCAAGTAAAGCGTCTCGATGCAGTACGGAAATTCCTCAAACGCCGCGCTGAACGCCGTCCACGCCTTTCGGACGTGCGGCGCGGCTTCCTTGCCGTAGTGCTCCACCGCCATCTCGTCGAGCACCTTGTTCACGTCGACGTTTTTTTTTCCAAGAATCCGCTGCGCCGTTTGCAGGTTCAGCGACGGGTAACCGCCCAGCGACCAGCTCAGCATCAGCCCGTCCACGTCGCCGGCGGCAAGGTTCGCACAGTGCTTGGCAACCAGGTCCATCACCGGCAGATAAGGCACGGCGGACAGTTCCCAGGTGTTGTTGACCTGGATCTTGGCGGCGGTCTTTAGTCCGCGCTGCTTGGCCAATTTCCAGTGGCGCGTTGCCCGCGGGCCGGGGCCCACGACCGACATGGCGTATTCACCGACCGCGCCTTGGACTCCGCCGCGTTCAAAGGGCTGCGACCACTCGCTGACCGACAAGAGCCAGACGTTGTCGGGCAGCTTCTCAATGTAGCGCGGCGCATCGGTGTGGCCGGCCCAGCCCCAGTCCCAGGCCAGCACCTTGGCATTCGGGTCGCCGCGATGCACGCCGGCTTCAATCGCGGCGTTCACCTCGGCGATGACCTCGACTTCCTCGCGGCTCTTGCACCGCGGACACCCCGCCTGCGCCGCGTGCGAGGCGCAGCTGGTCAGGTTCTCCGAAGCGGTGATCATGAACGCCCCCCCGAGGCCCGGCGTCTCGCGGAACACGTGCGCGAGGGCATCGGTCATCCACTTCCGCACGCGCGGGTCGGAGGTGCACATCGCAATCTGATCGCGCTCGCGCACGCCCGCCATCTCGGGCCGGCTCGCAAAGAACGCCGCCGGCTGGGCGCGAGGCTCGTTGATGTAAAGGTAGACCGCGATGCCGTAGCGGCGGCCCCGCTCCACGAGCTTGCGGAGGTTGGCCAGCCGAGTCTCGTGCCCTTCGCCGAACTCGGGAAAATCCGCCCCGCCGGGCGCGAGCTGCCGCAGCACGACGTGAAGCCACACTCCGTTGACGCCCATCTCGGACAGCCGTGCGAGCAACCCGTCCGGGTACGGGTCAATCGAGGCGTCCAGCAGCGGGTCGCCGAACACGCCGAAGTAGGAATAGATGAATCGCGGAGCTTGATCCTGAACCACTTGCGGCTTGGCCGCGGCCAAGCCCCGGACACTGCTCAAGCGCTCGATGAACGCAAACCGCTCCTCCCCCAAGTCCTTCAGCGCATTACCGAAATGGTTCTCCACCACCGCCTTGATTTCCGCGGCGCGCTGTTTCGTCGCCTCGTCCGGCTCGGCGTAGCGCAGCGGCTCGCACTTGGGCTTGGCGCTTCCCAGCTTGAGAAACAGGACGTCGTCCTCCCGCAGCCCGAATTCGAGCTGCTCGGCGGTCATGCCCAAAAGAGTTAGCAGTTGATCGTAGGGCAACAGGTGCCAATTACGGCGGACCACCGTGATGTAGATCTGCTTCTGATGCCGCAATGACACCGGCCGGTTGGGCGCTAAACCCATGGAGGTCGCGACGGCGTTGATCTGTGCTTCGGTTGCCCCGACGGTCCTGGCGATCCGCTCGGTCGGCACCAAATCCCAATTCCGCCAGACCACCGCGTGCAGCCGATCGGGGAAGTGTGGAAACGAGACGGCCGGCGGACTCGAGCCGACGGGCAGCTCCGCGCCGCCCGAGAACGCCCCAATGGCCAGCAGCGGGATACAAGCGAGTAAAAGGTGAATGGGTTTCATCGGGGCGAGCATAGCCAGAATTAAAGAACACGAAATAGCCCGCCCCGCCGCTGCACGGCGAAAGTTACGGGCCGCGCGGTTGCCGCGACGCGCCGTGTATCGTGACTTGAATCCGCCTTCTCGGTAAGCTGCCACTCCGTTTTTCGAGACGTCACACACGTGAGCGCAGGAGGCACACACATGGCCATCGGCATCGGCGTTAACGCCTGGGTTTGGACTTCTCCCTTTACCACGCAAGACGGTCCCGACGGGCTGGGGCTGATCGACAAGGTCAAGCAGATGGGGTTCGACTCGTTCGAGTTCGGGCTGGAAGACCCGTCTCACGTCGACCCGGCGAAGCTCAAGAGCAAGATCGAGCAGGCGGGGTTGAAGCTCGTCGTCTGCGGGGCGTTTGGGCCGGACCGGGACCTGACGAGCGACGACGCGAGCATTCGTGAAAATAGTCTGAATTACATCACCGAGGCGATCAAGGTCTGCCAGAAGGCGGGCGCGCCGGTGCTGGCCGGGCCGATGTATTCGGCGGTGGGGAAACGGCGGCACGTGTCGGCGGATCAAAAGAAGACCGAATGGGATTTGGCGACCAAGGGGCTGAAGGAAGCAGCCAGGCGGGCCAAGGACCACGGCGTGTTGCTCGCCATCGAGCCGCTCAACCGCTTTGAGACGGACCTGATCAACACAGCGGCGCAGGTCAAGCAGCTCGTTGACGCGATCGGCGACAAGACGGTCGGGTTTCACCTCGACACGTTTCACATGAACATCGAGGAGAAAAACAGCGCCGACGCCATCCGCCTCGCCGGCGACCGACTGTACCACTTCCACGCCTGCGAAAACGACCGCGGCGCGCCCGGGTCGGGCAAGAACATCGTCTGGGACGACGTCGCCAAGGCCCTGAAAGACGTCAGCTACGCCAAACAGGCGGTGATCGAATCCTTCACCCCCAAGACCAAGAGCATCGCCGCCGCCGCCGCGATCTGGCGGCAGTTCGAGCCGTCACAGGACGCTCTGGCGGGGAACGGGCTGGCGTTTTTGAAGAAGCTTTTAAAGTGATTCGTGGCGCGGGCGTCTCATACGGGTCGCGATTAATCCTCGCGCGAGTTCAGGGCCGCTGAAGCGGCCCTGCCGGCTGGAAAATTGAGACGTGACGCGCACGGATTAATCCCGATCCGTATCACCCGCGTGTGGGTTCAGGAAAACGCCGACGAGACGCCCGCGACACGGCCGCCACGACAACCTTCGCCAAGAATAAGGGCGACCCTCCGCGGGTCGCCCTTATTCTTTTGGTAATCCGTTCGCCGCAGATTGCCCGCGTCACGCTTCCATCGCCCCGGCGACGCCGCCGGTGAACTTTTTGTCTTCGGCGGCGTGGCCGGTCAGCACCTGGGCGCTGTACCCGCCGCGGGAGCGGAAGTAGACGATCAGGATGATGTAACCGACCAACATGATGGCGGGGAAGATCGCCATGTTCTTCAACGCGCGCTGGCCGCTACCCGCGGCGGCGTCGGCGATCGTCTTTTGCTGCTCGGGTGTAAGGGCCGCGGTTGCGACCGCGAGCTTATCGTCGTCGACAACCTTGTAAGGGATGATTTCGTACGACCACTTCTTCTGCAGGACCGATTCCGACAGCGTGCCGTCCTGAACGAGGCCCGGAACAGACATCGCGGCCGGGGTGGCGGCGATGGCGTCGATCTTCTTGTCGGCCTGAAGGGTGCCGATGTAGGGGAATCCGAGCACGCCGACCGCCAGCATGCCCATGCCGCCGAGCGCGTTCAGCGTCAGGGCCCCGCCGCGCGGCGTCTGGTCGGAGACGACGCCGAGCATCGTCGGCCAGAAGAAGGTCTTGCCGAGCGCGTAGAGCGTGGCCGCGATGAAGATCGTCAGGATCGTCTCTGCGCCGGAAAGGAACATGAGGCCGGCGATTGCCAGGATGGCGCTGACGGCGAGCAAGCCGAGGGGCGAGAGCGTGTGGATGATCGGCCCGGCGAAGAAACGGAGCACCATCATGATGAACGAGGTGTACACCAGCACCCAGCCGAAGTGTGAGCCGTGCAGAGCGTTCTCCATGATCTTGCCGATCCAGCCGTCGGTGCCGATTTCTGTCGTCGCGAGCGGGATCATGATCAGGATCATGAAGAACATGAACCCGCGGCCCAGCGATTTCGTGTACGCCGCAAACCCGACCACAATCGCGAGGCCGATCGCGATAAAGATCGCGTACTGAGTGTTGCTCAGTTCGGTCGCGCCGCCGTTGGAGAAAAAGTCCATCAACTGGAGGACGACCAGGAAGCCGACGATGAGCGCGCCCATGATGCCGAACTCCGCGAGCATCTCGCGGTAGCTCACGCCCGCGGCCACGCGTTCTTGAACGGGGAACTTCAACGGGACGAGCATCAAAAAGAAGATGACGGCGGGGACTGCAATCAGGCCGACCTTAATGCTCCAGGGGGTAGCCGGGGCGAGCGTGTCGATGCCGATCGTAATGAGCCCTGCCAGCACCAGCCCGCCGGGCCATCCCGCGTGCAGGATGTTCAGCCACTTGGTCTTGTTGTGGGTGAACAGGGTGGCGACGACGGGGTTGATGTACGCCTCGACAGTGCCGTTGGACAGCGCGAGGATCAGCGAGCCCCAGTACAGCAGGTCGAACGCGGCCCGCTTGTCCCCGTTCTGTGACACGTAAAAGGCACTGACGCCCATCACGGCCCAGATCGCGTACCCGAGAAACGAGATGGTCATCGCCATCTTGTAGCCAATGCGATCGATGATCAGGCTGAACCCGATGATCGACACGGCGAACGGCCAAATGCCGATGCCGATGAGCCGGCCCGTCTCGGCCGGGTCAAGATTGAACTCCTTGGCCCAGGTGCCTATGAGGAAGATACGGGTGATGAACCCGAACGCCGTCGTGATCAGGGCGATGAAGCAGCCCCAGAACAAGGCCTTGTTGTGGGAATTGTTCTCCCCGACTGCACCGGCGTAGTCGAGAGAACCGGCCCTGGGAACGGAAACGTCTGACATTGAATCTCCTCGGCCTGACTTCGGATAGGAAAATGACGAGGCGGCAATATGACCGCTCGTCTTACGAATTTCAATTTTCGGGGTATTTTGCGCGCTACGCGAGCACGGTTCTCGGACGTGCCCCAACCGCCGGCCCAAACCACCCGGTGTATTGACCCCTGCCACTTGCGACCGACGCCGGCCTCCGTAGGTACGCGGGACGTGAACGTCGCGGGGTTTGAATCGACGAAGACTTTTGATCTGTTTTCGCGGATTTCGTACAAGGGCGTGAAGTTCGCAGGCCTTTGTAAATTCGGGGCTTGGCGGGCGCAACCTGAAGGATCGATGCCATGTCGCAGATGCCGCCCCCCGTCGCCCCGCCGCAGCCGGGCTACTCCGCGTATCCCGCCCCGGGCCCGCAGAAGTCCAACGGCGTTGCCATTGGAAGTTTGATCTGCGGAATCCTTGGGTGCGTGCCGTTCATCACCAGCATCGCGGCAGTCATCCTGGGCGTTGTCGGGATCAAGAAAACGAAGGACCCTCAAGTCGGCGGCAAGGGGCTGGCGATCGCCGGGCTCGTGCTAGGGATCGTGGGGTTGGCGGGTTGGGGCCTTTTCGGTGGATTTCTTTACGTCGCATACGCCAAGTCAGTACCCGCTCGGGCAATTGCCACTCAATTCGCCACTGATCTCGCGGCCGGCAACACGAACGCGGCGGTTGCGGCCACTGGTGGAATGACCGCCCAGCAACTTGATGCGGTCTCACAACAGATGAAACCTTGGGGAGGGCTGACCGGCACCGCCTTCCCGGGCTTTAATACACGTGTCAACGTCGACGGCACGACGACCTGCGAGTTGACCGGTACCGCCACCTTCGCGACAGCGGGACAAAAGACGTACACCGTCACGCTCGTTAAAAATAACGGCGTATTCAAGATCAATAAGTTCAACTTTCAATAGCGCGTGAGCTTCGCTAGCGACGCGTCAGGGAGCAAACAGGCTATGCCCGCAACTTCGCATTGAGCTCGCGCTTCGCCGCTTCCACCACGCGCTGCACGGACGCCTCGACGGCTTCGCCGGTCAGCGTTTCGGTCGGCGAGCGGAACACGAGCGTGATCGTCACGCTCTTTTGCCCCTTCTCCAACGGCTTGCCCCGGTAGGTCGTAACGTATTCGAGATTCTCCAGCAGCTCCGGCTTCACTTCGCGGACGACGGATTCGATTTTTTCATAACGAGTGGCTTCTTCGACCACCAGCGACAGGTCCCGCCGTACGGCCGGGAACTTGGGCAGGGGGTGAAGCTGCTTGACGTGCTTCGCGTGCGCCAGCAACGCCGCGAGGTCGAGTTCCGCGGCGGCGGGAAGGTCGCGGAGGGAGAGCTTTTCGGCGACGGCTCGGTCGATCTTACCGAGATGGCCGATCACTTCCCCGCCCCACTCGACGCGGCCACAGGCACTGCCGCCGTAGCCGGCGCGCGGGTGGGGAACAATGCGGATTTCGCGGTCGGGGTCGAGGCGTTCGAAGATCGTTTCGACAACGCCGCGGAGGCTGCGCAGGTCGGGTGATCCGACGAGCGACAGCCGGCGGCGCTCGACGACCGCGCCGGCTTCGCCGAGCCAGAACGTCGAGCCGATCTCGAAGAGTTGGGCGTCCAACGTGCCCACCGTT
>JBKJRK010000285.1:0-4392 GCA_046593135.1 Tepidisphaeraceae bacterium
CACATCCTGTGGATCAACGAGATGAAGCCCGACGTCGTCGTCGTCACCGGCGACCTCATCACCGGCGGCTACTTTTACGCCCACCGCGTCGCGACGATTCTGTCGCACCTGCACGCCAAGCATGGCGTCATCTGCACGCTCGGCAACCACGACTACAGCATCTACGGCCGCAACGGCTCGGCCGAGGGGAAACGCCGGGCGGATTATCTGGAGAAATGTCTCATCGACCGTGGGCTGATCGTGTTGCGGAACCAGACCCACTACGTCTCTCACAACGGCGCCAAGACGCCGCTGGCGATTGTCGGGTTAGACGACGAATGGTCCGGCCACATCGATCCGGCGGCGGCGTGGCAGGGCGTCAATGCCCAACTCCCAATCGTCTGCCTCAACCATAACCCGGTGAACGCCCGCGAGCTCCTCACCTACCCGTGGCAATGGATGCTCAGCGGCCACACCCACGGCCGGCAGGTCGCGACGAGCGCGATCGGACGCCGGCTGTATCCCAAGCGGTTTCGCCATTACACGCACGGGTACTACGCCGTCGAGGACCGGCATCTTTACGTCAACCGCGGGTTGTCGTATGGGCAACGCGTGCTGGACTGGTGCAAGCCGGAGATCACGGTATTCAAGCTCACGCCGGGATCGGCCGGCTCCAACGGCAGCGGGAACGCCGTGGGGGAAGAATCCGTCGAAATCAAAGTGGCGGACAGCGACCCGCCATGCGTATAGCCAAGACGTGCTTGCGGTGGGTCCGTGGCAAGGGCAATTGCATATGAGCATTGGAGAGTGCGTTCTCCCTCTCCCGGCGCCCGGGGAGAAGCGAGGGGCACTGGCGACTGCCCCCGAGCGGGCGGGGGCGAGGGTTATGAGATCTGCAATTTCAGATTCCAGGAGACCCTCACCCTAACCCTCTCCCGGAGAACCGGGAGAGGGGATCAGATGCATATGCGATCGCCCTGGGTCCGTGGCCATTTTTAATCGCCGGAATTTGTCTTTTGGCGTTGAATCCCATACCTTCCGCCGCCGATGCGGAATCAGTATGACGAAGCGGACGTGGAGCGGATGCTGGGGCATCTGGCCGACGCCGTGGCGGGGCATTTCTCGCCCAATGGGCCGCTCAACGTCGTCGGCATCCGGACGCGCGGCGAGACGATCGCCGAGCGCCTTGTCGACCTGCTCCGGAAACGCGGGTTTAACAGCATCGGGCGCGGCGTCCTCGACATCACGCTCTACCGCGACGACCTCTCCGAAATCGGCCCCGGCCCGCTGGTCCGCCCGACGCAGATCAAGTTCGATATCAACAGGGTTCCGCTGCTTCTCGTTGACGACGTGCTGTTCACCGGCCGTTCCGTCCGCGCCGCCCTTAACTTACTGAACGACTTCGGCCGCCCGAGCGCGATCCGGCTCGTCGTGCTCGTCGATCGCGGCGGGCGGGAACTGCCGATCCAGCCGGACTTCGTCGCCCTGACCGAGCGAGCGGTGCCCGCCGACCACGTGGTGAAAGTTCGGCTGCTGGAGAACGATGGCGTTGATGAGATTGTGATCGAGCCGATACGGAGGACCTGACGAATCGAAGCGTGAAGCGTGAAACCGTGCACGATCCTTCTTAACGGATCACTCGTCACGCGCCACGTTTGGAAAAACCGGCATGCCCGACAAACTCTCCCCATCCTGGTCCCGCAAGCACCTGCTGACGCTCGAAGAGTTGTCGGCTGACGAGATTCGTTTCATCCTCGACACCGCCAAAGGATTGGCAGAAGTCTCGACGCGTAGCGTGAAGAAGGTCCCGGCCCTCCGCGGGCGCGTTGTCGTCAACGCGTTCTGGGAAGCAAGCACGCGCACGCGGACGAGCTTTGAGTTGGCCGCCCAGCGATTGTCTGCCGACGTCATCGACTTTTCCGAGAAGGGCAGCAGCGTTTCCAAAGGCGAGACGCTCATCGACACCGCACGCAATATTGAGGCGATGGGCGTCGACGTGATCGTCATCCGCCATCCCGCGGCGGGTTCCGCGGAGCTGCTGTCGCGCACCGTTAAATGCAGTGTCGTGAATGCCGGCGACGGCGCCCACGAACACCCGACGCAAGGCCTGCTCGACCTCTACACGATTCGCGAGCGATTCGGCGGGCGTGTCGAAGGATTGAAGGTCGCCATTGTCGGCGACATCGCCAACAGCCGGGTGGCACGGTCGGACCTGTGGGGGCTGACGAAGCTGGGGGCCGAGGTGATTCTCGTCGGCCCGCCGACGCTGGTGCCGAAGGCGTTTGAAAAGCTCGGCGCGCGGGTCGTCCACGACTTCGACTCCGTCATCGGCGAAGTCGACGTCGTCAACATGCTGCGCGTACAGTTCGAGCGCATCAAGACCAGCCAGTTCCCGACGGTAAGAGAATTCACGCGGTTTTTCGGCCTGACGTGGGACCGCTTCCAGCGGTGCAAAAAGGACGTCTTCATCATGCACCCCGGCCCCATGAACCGCGGCATCGAAATCCAATCCGACATCGCCGACGGCCCGCAAAGCGGCATCCTGACGCAAGTCACCAACGGCTTGGCGGTGCGGATGGCTGTGTTGTATTTGGTGACACGGGCGGGTGGTGAATAGGGTCATCGTGCAGTTGCGGTTATTTCTATGTCTTCACTTCTCATTCAAAACGGCATCCTCCTCGACCCGGCGGCGACGTCGGAGCGCCGAGCCGACATTTTGCTTCGTGACGGCAAAATCGCTGCAGTCGGTGCGAATCTTGGCGGCGCGGATCGCGTCATTGACGCTTCGGGTAAATACGTGACACCGGGCTTAATCGACATTCACGTCCACTTCCGCGAGCCGGGTGATGAGGAAGAGGAGACGGTCTCTTCCGGAGCGGCGGCGGCAGTGGCCGGGGGGTTTACCACCGTCTGCTGCATGCCGAACACGAAGCCGGCGCTCGACAGTGAGGGGCTCGTCGAGTTCATCCTGCGCGAATCGCAGCGGGCGGGGTTGGCGAACGTTTTACCCGTCGGCGCGATCACGAAAGGGCGCGAGGGCAAGGAACTGGCCGAGATCGGCTCAATGCACGAGCGGGGCGCGGTTGCATTCAGCGACGACGGCATCGGCGTCGCGGACGCGTCCGTCATGCGCAAGGCGCTGCAATACTGCAAAATGTTCGACGCGCTCATCATGCAGCACTGCGAAGAGCCGACTCTCACCGGCGGGTCGATGCACGCCGGCCTCGTTTCGACATCCCTCGGGCTTTCCGGCGTCCCTGCCGAAGCCGAACAGCTTATGATCGCGCGCGACATCCTGCTCAACCGCACGATCGGCTGCCGTTACCACGTCCAGCACATCAGCACCGCCGGCAGCGTGGAGCTCATCCGGCGGGCCAAGCGCGACGGGATGCACTGGATTACCGCCGAAGTCGCTCCGCACCACCTGCTGCTGACGGACCAGGCGTGCCGGGGGTATGACACAAACTACAAAATGAACCCGCCCCTCCGTACCGCGGCCGACGTGGCGGCGTGCATTAAGGGCGTGAAGGACGGCACGATCGACCTGCTCGCCACCGACCACGCGCCGCACCTCGCCGAGGAGAAGGAGCTGGAATTCCCGTACGCGCCGTTCGGAATTCTGGCGCTGGAATGCGCGTTGCCGCTCTACATTAAAGCGCTCGTCGAGCCCGGCCACGTCACTTGGCTGCGAATGATCGAGATGATGACGAGCCGGCAGGCGCAGGTCGCCAAACTGAAAAACAAAGGGTCGCTCAGCCTCGGCGCTGATGCCGACGTTACGATCATCGACCCTGACATCGAATGGACGATCGACGTCGAACAGTTCCGCAGCAAGAGCCGAAACTGCCCGTTCCACGGGTGGAACGTCAAGGGCCGGGCCGTCACGACTATTGTCGGCGGGGACGTAAAATGGAAACTGGACGGAAATTCAGAACAGTGAATGAATGAAACAATGCTGGCGCATCCGCTGTTCTTGATTCTGCATTCATCATTCTGCATTCTGCATTTCCCCCGGGAGCGTAGCTCAACGGTTAGAGCAGGGGACTCATAATCCCTTGGTTCTCGGTTCGAATCCGAGCGCTCCCATTCGAAGGCTAATTGCGACGAAGACGGTCGCCGAGAAAAAAAATCAAGATGAGATAAATTTAGTTGAATTGCCTTTGGGCATTTGTACACTTGCGATTTCCAGTCTTCCAAAAGGGGTTTGAGAGAGGGCGTCGCCTGGGATACTTCCTTCGGCGCTGATGGGTTCGGGGACGGGCAGTTCAGCGGGAAGTCGAGTCCAAGGATGGGTTCGACTAGAGGTGAACAAACAAGCGCAGCCTCGCGGTGTGCCGCGGGCGGCGGTTGTTTGTTCACCTCTAGTCGAACCCATCCTTGGACTCGACTTCCCGCTGAACTGCCCGTCCCCGA